>NZ_JBEGDB010000552.1:0-1917 GCF_043638955.1 Bradyrhizobium sp. 31Argb
ACTCTAACCCCTGATGAGCCAGAGCCTCCCTTCTCGAAAAGCTTGATCTGTCTCAAATTATCTGACGACGGACACGCGTCTGGCTGGAGAAAAGGGCTCGCCTTGCTCCACAGGTATCAAGGCAACATTGGCGGGTCGTTTCGTTGGCGCTCACGTTGGGCGGCTGCTTGCTGAGCCGCTGGAACGGCGCATTGAGTACCCAGGCCACACTTCGTCGACACTCGGCTGGAACGTCCAACCTTTTCAGCCCTGAGCCTTGATCAGCGCAGGCGTAGAGCATTGACGCAGTGGCGAGCTGATCCCGAGGCGTTCAGGAGAAACTCCAGTTCAGAGCATTGATTGAGGAGCACTAAGGACGTCACAAAAAGAAGCAGCTTAAAGGAGTCAGCGCATTTCCACAAATGGCGATCCGGCTTCCTTTGGGAGCGAGCATCCGACTTCGAAGCGTCAACAAAGCCAAGACCACAGTGCGGGCTTTTGATGGATGCGCCAAAACCAAAATCCAATGGGAGGATTGATATGTCGACAGTTACGATTGAAAGTGAGGTTGTGGACGGCGCCGACGCAACGAAGGCGCTTGCGTCGAGCTTAGCGGGGACTATCGTCGAATGGTATGAGTTTTTCGTCTATGGAATCGCGGCCGCTCTGGTTTTTGGACGGCTCTTCTTTCCTTCTTTTGATCCGCTTGTCGGCACGTTGCTGTCGCTGTCCACTTTCGCGGTTGCTTTTATTGCGCGCCCCATTGGGGCGGCCGTATTTGGTCATCTCGGGGATCGGATCGGGCGCAAGTCCTCCTTGATCATCACCTTGTCTTTGATGGGTGGCGCGACATTCCTGATCGGGCTCCTGCCGACTTATGATGCAATCGGGATCTGGGCACCGGTAACGCTCGTCGTTGTCCGCATTGTTCAAGGCTTTTCCTTGGGCGGAGAGTACAGCGGGGCCGTGCTGATCAGTGTGGAGCACGCCGGCCCCGGGCGACGCGGCCTGTTTGGGAGTATCGTCAACACGGGATCGGCATTCGGCCTCATTCTTGCGAATCTGGCCTTCTTGGCCCTGAGCGCTCTGGATGAGTCTCAGTTCCTGTCCTGGGGTTGGCGAATTCCATTTGTTCTGAGCGCAATTCTGGTTGTGGTTGGAATGGTGATCCGCGCGCGTGTCTCCGAGAGCCCTGACTTCGAAGAAGTTAAGAGCAGGGCGCACCTCGTGAAGACGCCCCTCCTGGAGACGTTTAAGGATTACAAGGGGCGGCTAATCCTTCTCGCATTGGCATACGTCGGTGCCGGTACGTTCTTTTATACGGCTTCTGTCTTTTCCCTCTCCTATGCCCAACATCTGGGCGTCCCGCGTGGAGAAATGCTCATCCTGGTGATGGGTGCCTTCCTTTTCCTTGCAGTAGCCATGGTGTTCTTCGGCTGGCTTTCTGACAGGATCAATCGCAAGATGATCTTCGTCGCAGGCGCAGCCGTCATGACCGTGGCGCCATTCATTTGGTTCTCGCTCCTGGAGACCAGGAGCTTCAGCCTGATGCTGCTCGGCTTCATCATCATGTTCGTTCCGTTTGCCGCAAACTACGGCGTGATGCCCACATTCTATACCGAGGTATTTCCGCTCAAGGTTCGCTATACCGGGATGGCCATCGGATACACCTTGGGCACGATCTTCGGCAGTGCGACGGCGCCTCTGATGGGGACCTACTTGTTGGGCGCAACGGGGAACTGGTACGCGATCGCGGCCTTCATGGGTGGGGCCTCCCTATATCTGCGGTCGCGGGCACTCTCCTCTACGTCGTGCCAGAGGATCCCGATGCGGCAAATACTCTCAGCCGAGTGGGGCAGGAGCGCTAGCATTACAGTTGTAATTGACTGAGGATTCTGAATCCATGGGCAACCATGATTCGAAGATCGTGGACGCAGG
>NZ_JBEGDB010000553.1:0-1901 GCF_043638955.1 Bradyrhizobium sp. 31Argb
GTTCCTGCTCGATCATTTCGACATTGAGCGGTGCCGTGAGGCTTTCGTTGGCGAGCGCCGCGGTGTCGCCGACGACGTGGCGGATGATGGTCTCGCAGTTGGCGCGGCGGATCGAGGAGACAGCACGTTCCTGCAGCTCGCGATCAAGGATGGCGGCTACGATGGCGAACACCGTCACCTCATCATCTCCATGTTTGCGGCGCCCAGCATGTGTTGCTCCTCGATCAGTGCTTCGCCCGCGAGCTCTGCAAACGTCGCCATAGCCGTGGCACACGCTCTTGTGCTGTCAGGCAAATGCCGGAAGCGTTGATCATCCCGAGCATCATGCTCAGGCGAGGCCAAAATTGAATGAGCACTATGAGCTCATCGTACGATTGGACGCGACAGCGAAGGAAAAGGAGGGCAGCTTGCCGGTCGCGTCTGCAACCCGCGTATTTGGGGCGAAGTCTATCGCGCCCAAACGAGTCCCTGTCTCGCGATTGGTTTAGTTATCATCGGACGGCACTCGAAGCTGCGCCCAGACCGTCATGAGCGGGAGGATATCGATCGGATCCGTTGATTTTGCTGCGTTTTCGTTCGGATTTGACGACTTTCGTCTCGTTCTGTTGCAGTTGTTTCTGGTGCGAAACTGTTGCGGTGCCCTCGGAAGACTGAAAGGGCAGGCCTTGTGAAGTTGTTGCTCGATCTTGCAGCCAAGCTTGGCGAATATCCGGGGCATTGAATAAGCCCACGTGCAACTCGTCGTCAAACCGTAATATTTGCCGTCTAGTTGCCTGTGATTTTCCGATTTCCGGCGGCTGGTCCGGCGTGACGAACGACAGATGTTGCAAAGGTTAGGCGATAAGTTCGCGATCTCGAATGTTCGTCCTGCAGTGATCGCAGCATGGATGTTGCTTCCCGCGTTGAGCGTCGTGCATGCCGCCGAAGAGCGCTTCGCACGTGAGGTCGGGGGGACTGCCGATTCGGCGCATTTCGACATACCCCCTCAGCCGCTCGAAGAGGCATTGATGTCCTACGCGGCCGTAACGGGCGTTGAAGTGTTTGTCGACCACGCACTGGCCGCTGGCCAGAAATCGGCACCGGTGCAGGGTGTGTACACCTTCGAGGAAGCATTGCGTGCCTTGCTGCGGCCGACCGGGCTGTACATCCGACGTGCGGCCGATCAGGGCTACACGCTGGTTGCTCCTGCGGCCCAGGAACCGCCGATTGGCCGGATACCGAAATGGTCTGCCGATCCGGTACGCAATCACTTCTTCGCAGCGCTTCAGACTGCGCTGAAGCGCGCCTTGTGTGGATCGCCTGACACGGCTCCCGGACAATACCGTGCCGCGCTCGCGATATGGATCGGACCTGCCGGCGACATCGTGAACGCTCGCGTTCTCGGGGCGGATGCCGAGGACCAGGCCGCATCGAATCTCGCCGCACGGATCGGCCGCGTCTCGGTAGGAGAAGCTCCGCCACCCGGTCTTGAGCAACCGGTGACCTTTGTCATATTGCCGAGGTCGCCGGAACATACAAGAGATTGCCAGTCGCAAGGTGCGGCAAGAGAATGAGGCGAACCGGTCCGACGATGGGGGCTCTGCAATCCAGACGTCCGGGTGCATCCGACTCCTTTGAATGACAAACTCATCCCGTTCTTCGCTCCGGCAGTTGCTGGTTGCCGGCTACACCGAACTTAGGCGTCGCCTTGTGCGCCGTCTCGGCTCGGAGGAACTCGCAAGCGAGGCGCTGCATGAGGCCTATCTGCGGCTGGATGGGAGGGACGGAACGCTATTTTTGCGGCCACATGACTATATCGTCCGTGTGGCGTTGAATATTGCCCATGCGTATTGCCTCACCTGAGGATGTTACTTTCGCTTGACGGATGTAGCTCCGACTGTCGGCCGGTCCGAGGTTGCGTC
>NZ_JBEGDB010000554.1:0-1866 GCF_043638955.1 Bradyrhizobium sp. 31Argb
GGTGGCTACGATGAACCAGAAATCCTCCCTCCGCAAAATCCTTCAATTTGTCTCAAAGGTCTCGACGGCGAACAGCGTCGTCCGCAGCGTCCGCTCGATCACGGCGGCAACCTGATCGTCGTTGATGGTGCGAGCACGGCCAGGTCGCGCTTCGTCAAGCAGGCCATCACAGCGATCCTTCAAAAACCGGCGACGCCACTTACCAACGGTATGTTCGTGAAGGCCGAGTTCGGCAGCTACGGACTTGCTTGGCAAGCCATCCGCACACCGCAGGATCGCACGGCATCGCTCAGATAGCGACCGGGCTACGCGATGACGACGAACTTGTCTCTCCAAGTACGCCCGCTCCTGCGCACTCAGCACTAACGGCGCGATCGGCCCCGGCCTCGCTCACCTGCATTCGCCACTCGCACTCTCCTCTGTAGAGATTCGAGCTATCAACTAATGTGACGAACTTGCGTTCCAGATGACTAGCAGGCGCGCATGAGCTGCACCCAGCCCGCGAGCTCCGCCGGTCACCAGAATGACCTTCTCGTTCATACGTCCCATGGCCTGATGTCCTTGCTCGCTCATTGATTGATGCGCTGTCAGTAGGGAGATCAGCTCGAGCCCATCTTTCTCCCGACCCATCCTATGCCATGTGCATGGCGGCTTCCCCAAAGCCTTCGTCTCGTCCAAACGGACGATCTTCCTGCCCGACCGTCCGCCGTCGTTGAGGAGATAGGGCGCTGCTTTCGACCGGCAATGCAGGCTCGCAGCGAAAAGGCGTTCGCCCTGCTGCGTTGGATTAAGCTTTGACGAGAGGAGAGCAAAGCACATAAGTTCTCCGGCGTGCAGCGGCTGGAGATTGAATGTTTCGAATCGGCGCGCCGATGATGGCGCGCGGAAATCCAGCTAGATCTGATTGTGAGGTAAAGCTCCCGCGATCGTTAGGTGCTGGATCAATGACGCAAGCCCCTCAGGAGCGCAGCCACCCGGTCGATCTCGCCTCCTTGCGTTTCTGATCATAAATAGCACAGCACGGCATTGATGTGAATCAATCGAGCAAGTCATACGCACGCGCTCGCGGAAGAGAAAAAAATGCGCCCGATCAGGACGGGGTGCACGAGGGTTGCAGCGTTGGTCGCCGCCAGGGAAGCCGACATCTAGTGCGCGCTTGGTCTGCCCGCCCTTCATCGAACCAGAGTTGCGCGAGGTCATCATCCGGATCGTAGGTTGATCATCATCCGGTATCCACGAAATGCCATCCTGCCGTATCCTTATGGTCGGCACGGTACTCGTCAGCCCAACTGGCGATCGAAGCAAGTGTTACGTTGGGGTGATCAAGAGCAGGAGCTTCCTGCGCAAGCAGGCCCTCGATTTTGCCGAGCGTGGCGGGATCGAGCCGTCGCCGTGCGATCTCGCGACAATTGCATGGCCTTCCTGCCCCAGGACCAGGCCTGCGAGACCGACACAACGAGCACGAGCCACGCGAGCCAGACAGCTCTCATAGCCTTTGCCCACAGCCTTCAGCTCGATCTACCACAAGTCGTGCGCCTTCATGATTGCAACTACATCCGGGCGAGAGGTCGAAATACCATGCGCAAGACCAAACATCGCGGCATCGGTCGCGTCGCCGCCGATTTCCTGCTCAATCTGATCGCCTATAATCTGATCCGCATCCCCAAACTGGCTGCAGCCTAGCCAGCCCAGACCTAGCCTCCCGGACGCGCCAGCCCAACGAGGCCTCCGCAACAGAAAAAAAACGCTTCATTCCTCACGTTTTTCAGCAGACTGCTAGCGCCTCCTCAGAGTCTGACTCAAAAAGCGGTCAGCATTTGGAGGGCGTGGCGAGGCGTCGGGTGAGGAGCCTGACGTGGGCAATGA
>NZ_JBEGDB010000555.1:0-1849 GCF_043638955.1 Bradyrhizobium sp. 31Argb
GCACGCGAGGCGCGTGCCGCTTACGCCAATGCAACTTGACAATCCAGATAGTCGCTCATCCGACGCGCATTGCATGCGCGCCACCTTCTCCCACAAGGGGAGAAGGTATTTTTTAGGCCACCGTGAAGAACGGCAATGGCGCGCCGTCGGTTGGCTTCCACACCACCTTCACCTTCTGGCCGATCCTGATCTTGTCCAGGTCGCAGTCGACGATATTGGTCTGCAGCGACGGGCCTTCCCTCAGCGTGACATAGGCGATCGCATATGGACCGGTCGGCGACTTTCGCATCAGGCTGTAGGTATAGACCGTCGCCTCGCCCG
Organism: Bradyrhizobium sp. 31Argb; assembly: GCF_043638955.1. Classification (NCBI taxonomy): domain Bacteria; kingdom Pseudomonadati; phylum Pseudomonadota; class Alphaproteobacteria; order Hyphomicrobiales; family Nitrobacteraceae; genus Bradyrhizobium; species Bradyrhizobium sp. 31Argb. The sequence continues at coordinate 322 of NZ_JBEGDB010000555.1, forward strand.
AACTCTCCTCCCACACCGTCTTGTCGGAGAAGCAGAACGGGCAGATCGAGCGCGGGAAGTAATGCGGCTCGCCGCAGGCGGTGCAGCGCTTGATCAGGAACTTGCCTTGCTTGGCCGCTTCCCAGAACGGCGCGCTTTCCGGGTTCGTCACCGGCGCATTGTATTTCTTCGCTTCAGTCATCACACGCGCTCCAGAATGCAGGTCGAGGCGGCGTGGCGGACGCCGAGCAGGCCGCCCGTGCCATGCGCAATCGCAAGATCGCAATTGGGCACCTGCACCTTCGGATGCGCTTCGCCGCGCAATTGCCTGACAGCTTCGAGGATCTTGGTCATGCCGCCGCGGTTGACGGGATGGTTGCTGCAGAGCCCGCCGCCGTCGGTATTGAACGGCAATTTGCCGACACCGGAAATCAAATTGCCGTCGGCGACGAACTTGCCGCCCTCGCCTTTCTTGCAGAAACCGAGATCCTCGAGCTGCATCAGCACGGTGATGGTGAAGCTGTCGTAGATCGAAGCGTATTTGATATCCTTCGGCGTCACGCCCGCTTCTTCGAAAGCGCGCGGGCCGGACCACACGCCGGCGGAATAAGTGAGATCGAGATCCTTGCCGCCGCGCGGGCCCTTTATCGCTTCGCCATGGCCGATCAGGCGCACCAGCGGCTTCTTCAGGCTCTTGGCGATCTCGGGCGTGGTGACGATCATCGCGCCACCGCCATCGGTGACGACGCAGCAATCCATGCGATGCAGCGGATCGGAGATCATCGGCGAGTTCAGCACGTCCTCGACGGTGACGACTTCCTTCAGCATCGCGTGGGGGTTGTATTGCGCGTGATGGGACGCGGCGACCTTGATCCAGGCGAGCTGCTCGCTGGTGGTGCCGTAATCGTGCATGTGGCGCATGGCACACATACCGTAGGCGTTATGCGTGGTAGCCCCGTAGGCGGACTCGAAATCGGCCTCGGCGCCGGCGGCGCGCGGCGGCATCACCCCGGTGCGCGGCTTGCCGGCGAGCGTCACCAGCGCGATCGAACATTTGCCGGCGGCGATCGCCTGCGCGGCATGGCCGAGATGGATCAGATAGGAACAGCCGCCGGTCTCGGTGGAATCGACGTGACGTACCTTGAGGCCGAGATAATCGACCATCGGCCAGAGCCCGCCGGGCGCGTCGCCGGCGAGGAAATAGCCGTCGATATCGTCCTTGGTCAGCCCCGCATCCTCGATCGCGCCCTTGGCGACCTCGGCATGGAGCTGCGCGGTGGATTTGTCGGGAGCATGCCGGGTGGGATGCTCATAGATGCCGGCAATGTAAGCCTTGCCTTTGATGGTCAACTCGTTCTCCGCTGGCGTTTCTAGTGCGAGCATTTTTCTGGACCGTCAGGCAGGCCTTGGCAAGCGCGGAAATATTCCGTGCGGCGAGAGAGCAAACATCGAGGGAGACGCGGCACAGGATCGTAGATTCCATGGGGCGGTGAGCGCGCCCTTTCCGGTAGGTTTGGGTTTCCACACTCGAACCATCGGAGAGTCTGAT
>NZ_JBEGDB010000556.1:0-1833 GCF_043638955.1 Bradyrhizobium sp. 31Argb
CATCATGCGCTCCGTCTATCAAACGGAGCAGCCCCTTCCAACTAAGCACGTGGTCCCACAATCGGGGTCCATTTCACAGTACCGACCGCCAATGAAATAAATTCTCTGCAGTCTTCGTTTTCGCAATATAGGCCCGAGTTTTTGGCACCCACAACGCCCCTCGTTGCATTCAGCGGCTCCTTTAGGCTGGTCATCAGATGTATTCGGTGAATGGTCATGGATGCGCCATCGGGTAGGCAGGTAAACTAACCCTCCTCGGGGCTATGCATTCAGCCAGAAGCCTTTGCCCTCGGTGCGAGTTGACCTCGGCCAAGCCTGATCGTTCCTAAAAGCTGCCGAGCTTTCCCGCACTTCGATGCGCCGGCGAACGACGGGCAGGGAGTCTCGCGTTCATCTAACACAGGTAAAGGAATCACTCCTCAAAGTGCGAGATGCTATTTATTCCCAGAAGGGAGGCGCATATGGTTGTTTTCAACAAAACCGGGTCGATGAATAATTTTCAATCCTTGCTCATCTCCGTTGATAGGCTGGAACAGAAGAGAGCAGAGCTGCTTGCACTTCGAGAAAAGGTGTCCAATGCGGAACGTGCCATCCAGCGGCTACTAATAGGTTTCCCAAAAGAAAAGGGATGGCTGGCCGTTGGGCCGAACGAATTTCAGGACGCCATAGCGAGTGCGATCGCGTCCGGCATTGGCGTGCGTGGTCCGCCGGATCGTAGTCGGTGAAGCTATTCGCATCTAGTGAATGCCATCATTGTGGTAGCTGCCTTGTCATTATGAACAGGAGGCGTTTCGAATGAGGCGCCCGCTCGACCACGTTGCTGCGGAGCGGCACCGACCCCGGGCTATCCCGGAGGCTCCCCGTTCCAGGCCTTGCGAGCACTAAGTTGTTTATTCTGGGAACCAATTTATTAGCCCGCGTTAACTTGCATCACCGGCAACGATCGTAGGGCGCTGGTGACTGAGAGTGTAGCGCTCCCGCTGTTTCGGCCGGAGCAGTATTTAACTGCCCGTTCCGGCGTGTCTGGAGATGCCGATGACGGGAATTTTGACGACTGCTCTCATCACAAAATTGACGATGTCGAACTCCTTGGATGGAGACGACATCCAGGCAATCCAGCATTTGCCAATCCGAAGCAAAAGTCTCCGCGCGCTCGAGGTGATCGTGGCCGATGGTGCTCGTCCGACAGAATGCTGCCTCCTCGCCGAGGGTTTTGGCTTTCGTTCGAAGACGACCTTCGACGGGCAGCGGCAGATTCTTTCGTTGCACATCCCAGGCGAAATTCCCGACCTGCAAAGCCTCCACCTCGGGATCATGGACCATGACTTGGTGGCGCTAACGCCGTGCACCCTTGGATTCATCTCGCATGACGCGATGTGGCAAATGAGCAAGGAGCGTCCGAAGGTGGCAGCGGCTCTTTGGCGGGAAACGTTGATTGATGCGGCCATTTTCCGGGAATGGATCGTCAATGTCGGGCGCAGATCGGCAACTGCCCGGATGACGCACCTTTTTATCGAGCTTTACCGAAGGCTCGAAGCCGTAGGCCGAGCCAAGGATGGTGGATTTGAACTACCGGTCACGCAGTCAGTGCTTAGCGACTGCCTCGGCTTGTCGACGGTGCATGTCAACCGAGTGCTGCAGGAGCTTCGGGGGGATGGGCTTCTGACAGTCGATCGAGCGAACTTTCGCCTTCTCCAACCCGAAAAGCTGGAGGCTTTGGCGGGGTTCGATGGCACCTACCTGCATCAACGCCCGGGCCTCTAGGCCGTGTGGACTCTTGGGATTCTCAAATCAGATTGAACGTGATTCAAGGCTTTCTTTTAGGAGGAAGCC
>NZ_JBEGDB010000557.1:0-1829 GCF_043638955.1 Bradyrhizobium sp. 31Argb
GCGGGCTGGCCAAGTGCTGGCGCCGCGCAGGAAAGCGCAGCCAGCGAGACAGCGAGCAGCAGCGTGCGCCGGCGTGCGCCTGGATTAATCTCAAACATTTTGTCCCCAGTCCTCTTAAGTCCGTTGTGTTTGTCAGAGTCGCATTAGCTCGACCGACGCGCGGTCACGCGCGTCACCATCGGCATCGGCATGTCCTTCGGCGGGCGGCCCCGCAGCGTCAGACCGTCCAGCACGTCGTTGCGTGCCGGCCATTTCGCGTCGGCCTGCTTCGCGGGCACTGCTCCGTCGCGGTCTGATCCATAGCCAGGGTTGCGCAGGCAGGCGCGCACGGCGATACGGCAAGCGGAATCGTGCGCCATTCCGCATCTGCTCTCACGTTAAACATCATCAGCCCCTCAACTCTCACTCGTGACATCAGCTTTGAAAAATCAGGATCAGGTCAGGTCGGCCGTCGCGCGGTGACTCGGGTGACAACCGGCATCGGCATGTCTTTCGGCGGAGGCTCGCGCAGCGTCAGACTGCCGATCACCTCGTTGCGAAGCGCGGCATCGACCTCGGGATCACCGGTCGACGGCGTCAGGACGACCCGACTCACACGGCCCGAACTGTCAGCCCAGAGCTTCACCTGAATCTGCGCGGCCATGTTGCGTGTCTTCGGATTGGACCGGATCGCCGCCTCGATCTGCGTCGAGACGACGGTCGAGTACCAGCCCCAGCGGCTGCCACCGCCGCCCCCGCCGCCGTAAGGACTGCCGCCCGGCTTGCCGCCGAGATTGAAGAGATCGCCGGGTCCAGTCGCCTTGGCGTCAAGCGACAGTGGGCCCGGCGGCTCGTCGTTCTTGGCATCCTTGACCGGCTCGTCCTGCGGCTTCTCGATCGGCTTGTCTTCCTTGAATTCGGGCTCGGCCATCTTCGGCTGCTCGATCATCTTCTGCTCGGGCATCTGCGGAGGCGGCGGGGGCGGCGGAGGTGGCGGCGGCACGAGGTTGACAATGGTGAGCTCGCGCACCTGCCGCGGCGGCGGCAGATCGTCGTGACCGAGAAAGACGTATGCCATGCCGCCGAAGACGAGCGCGACCAGCACCAAGGCGACGCCGAAGCGCGCGAACGAGCGATGCTCGGTCCGGTCGGTGGGATGATCATAGGTGGACGACGGCTGCGGCACCGCCAGTTCGCGCTTTTTATTGGCCGGCACGCTCATGACGTGGCCTCCGTTGCCGCCGGCTTGCAGAGCCTGTCGGTGAGATACTGCACGATGAAGCTGACGAGCGTGTCGAAGTCGCTCGTTTCCACGATCACCTTGGTGTCGGGCATCGCTTCGATCGCCGCCCGATAGGTCGAAAGGTCGCTGAGGTAATCCACATAGGCCACGCCGTCGATCAGGAGCCGCGATCCAGGAGACCGCGAGATTGTCAGCAACAGCGGATCGTGATCCGGCCCCTGTTTCGCGAGGCGGCTCCGCAACACCTCCGCAAGCCGCACCAGCAAGGCTTCGCCGCGAATCGGAAACGGCAGCACATCACCGCGCGCCGATTCTGCCTTGCCCGCGTGGGGAGACAGCCGAGGCTCCACGACACCGCCTCGTCGCATCGACAATTGCTGCAGCCTCGCGACTCGATTGGCGTCGAGACCATCGTCGCCGTGATCGAAATATCTCGTCACGCCACGCAGCCACGACCAGAACGTCTGACGCGGCGACTGGGTGGAAAGGAGCGATAACTGCGTGATCATTGGCGGTGCCTTCGGACGAACTCACTTCACGAGCGGTTTGGTGGCGAGTCCAACCTGGTTGAGGCCGATGCGGCCGAGCAGGTCGAGCACGTCCATCA
>NZ_JBEGDB010000055.1:0-36146 GCF_043638955.1 Bradyrhizobium sp. 31Argb
ATCAGACTCTCCGATGGTTCGAGTGTGGAAACCCAAACCTACCGGAAAGGGCGCGCTCACCGCCCCATGGAATCTACCGCCCCGCCAGCGTTTCCCGTAACTGCCGCTTGATCACCTTGCCGTTGGCGTTGCGCGGCAGCGGGTCGCGTGTGATCGCCATTGTTTCCGGCACCTTGTAGTCGGACAGCCGCTCGGCGCACCAGGCACGCAAGACTTCCGCGCCAACCTCGTCGCGGGTCACCACCACCGCATGGACGCGTTCGCCCAGCACCGGACAGGGCTTTGCGATGATCGCGCTTTCGACGACGGCGGGATGTCCTGCCAGCACCGACTCGACCTCAGCCGAATAGATCTTCAGGCCGCCGCGGTTAATCATGTCCTTCTGGCGGTCGAACACGCGGACGAAATCGCGCTCGTCGATCGAGCCGAGATCGCCGGAATGCCAGAAGCCGGCGGTGAAGCTGTCCGCTGTCGCCTTCGGATTGTTCCAGTAGCCCTTGATGACCGAGCCGCTGCGGATCCAGATCTCGCCGATCTCGCCGCGCGGCAGCTCGCGGTGATTGCCGTCCATCACGATGATCTCGGCGCCGGGGCATGGCAGGCCGACGCTGTCGATATGCGCAGCCGTCAATTCGCCGGGCATCAGGGTCGAGGGCGACGTGGTCTCGGTGGCGCCGTAGCAGTTCGCGAGCTTCAGTCCGGGTAATTTCGCGTCCAATCGCTCGATCGTCGCGACCGGCATCGGGGCGCCGCCGAAGCCGCCGATGCGCCAACTCGAGAGATCGTAGCTGTCGAAATCCGGCTGCAGCAGGCAGAGATTGTACATCGCCGGCACCATCACCGTGTAGGTGACGCGCTCGCGGGAGGCGACCTTCAGATATTCGGCCGCCTTGAACTCGGGCATGATGATCAACGCGCCGCCACAGCGAGCCATGGTCGTGATATTGGCGACCGCGCCGGTGACATGCGCCAGCGGCACGGCCGCGATCGAGCGGTCCGCCGCTGTGAGTTTCAGGGTGGACACGAACACCATCGAGGAATGGATGACGTTGCAATGCGCGAGCATCGCGCCTTTCGGCCGCCCCGTGGTGCCAGATGTGTAGAGGATCATCGCCGTATCCTCTTCGCCGACCATTGCTGGCGCCTCTGATGGCACATTGTCGCGCAGCGCTGCGAATTGCGATCCGCTGTCGTCGCTGACGGAAATCCGACGCTCCAGCGCGGGAACATCGGCCGCGTCGGGCACGCGCGCGGCAAGCGTCGCCTCGTGGATCAGGAGCTTCGCGCCACAGTCGCTCAAGACGTAGGCGATCTCGGGCTTCTGCTGCCGCGTCGAGAGCAGCACCGTCACCAGGCCCGCATGCGCGGCGGCGAACATCGTCAGCACGAATTCGATGCGATTGCCGAGCAGCACCGCGACCCGATCGCCGGCGCGCAGACCGAGCTTCTGCAATCCGGCCGCGACCTGCGCGGACTGCTGCACGACCTCGCGCCAGTTCATTCGCCTGTCGCCACAGATCAGCGCCTCGCCGTCAGGGTTTCTGGCGGCGGCCTCCGATATCATCGCCCAGATGCTCTTCGGCCGCTCGCAAAACACCGGCACGACCCGGTCGCCGAAGCGCGCTTCGAGCCGCATGTCCGGAATCGAATGCCCTGACCAGTTCATCACCCTGTCCTACAGGTTTGCTTCACGTCTCCCGGAATGGCGGGAGGTGCTTCCTCACGCGCTGTCATTCCGGGGCACGCGTAAGCGTGAGCCCGGAATCCATTCCGCCGCAGAGTTTGCCGCCCGATGGATTCTCTGATGTGCAATTGCACATCATAGCACGCGACTTCGTCGCGCCCCGGAATGACGACGGAGGGAACGCAACGTCCATCGCGGAGCAACTCGATCTGACTTCGCCAACCTCTAGCTCTTTTTCATGTCGTAGACATGCTCAGGCCCGGGGAATTTGCGCGCGCGGACGTCGGCGGCATAGCCCTCGATGGCCGCTTCGATCGAGGGTCCGAGATTGCCGTAGCGGCGGACGAATTTCGGGGTGCGCGGCGAAAGCCCGAGCATGTCCTCGAGCACGAGCACCTGGCCATCGCAGGCGGCGCTCGCACCGATGCCGATGGTGGGAATGGCGATCTCCTGCGTGATCTTGCGCGCGAGCGGCTCGGCCACCGCCTCGATCACGACCGAGAAGGCGGCGGCTTCCGCGATCGCCTTGGCGTCGTTCTCGATCGGCGCCCAGCCTTTCTCGTCGCGCCCCTGCGCACGGAACGAGCCTAACGTGTTGATCGATTGCGGCGTCAGGCCAATATGGCCCATCACGGGAATGCCGCGCTCGGTCAGGAACGCTACCGTCTCGGCCATGCGGGCGCCGCCTTCGAGCTTCACCGCGCCGCACTCGGTCTCCTTCAAAATCCGCACCGCGGCATGAAACGCCTGCTCCTTTGACGCCTCATAGGAGCCGAACGGCATGTCCACCACGACAAGCGCGCGCTCGGAGCCGCGCATCACCGCGCGTCCCTGCAGGATCATCATCTCCAGCGTGACGGGCACGGTGGTCTCGAGCCCATGCATGACGTTGCCGAGGGAATCGCCGACCAGGATGACGTCGCAGTAGCGGTCGACCAGCGCCGCAGTATGCGCGTGATACGACGTCAGCATCACGATCGGCTCGCCGTTCTTGCGGGCGCGGATATCGGGTGCGGTCTTGCGCTTGATGGCTGATTGTACGGACATAGTTAAGCTCCAACGACGGGGACGCCAATCACGACCGGATGGAACGCGAAGGCCAGTGCGACATAGGCGACGACGCCGACCGCGACCGCGATCATATCATTGCCGGCACCGCCGACCGGAATCGGCGGACCGCCGGCATCAGTGCGATGTTTCAGTGAGATGCGGTCGAACACCGCCCAGGCCAGGAACGAGCCGAACAGGATGATCGAGCCGAGATCGCCATTGGCGAGCAGATGTGCCGCCGCCCATAATTTGATGCCGGCGAGCATCGGATGCTTCAGCGTCGTGTAGATGCGGCCGCGGATGTAGGACGCAACCACCAGGATCACGGCCGGCAGCATCAGCGCGATGGTGATGTGCTTCAGGAATGTCGGCGGATACCAGACGTCGATCCAGCCCGTCGCGCGGTAACGGGCAAATCCCCAGATGATCAGCGCGAGCCCGATCGCGGAGACCACCGAATAGGCGATCTTGTAGCCGCCCTCGCCCATCGCATCGATGCAGCGCGCACGCGAGCCGCGCTGGGTCGTAAGCGTGTGGACAGCGAAGAACAGGACCAGTCCCAGGATCATCACCAGCAGTCCCACGATGTCCCTCCCTCGGCGTGGTGCGTATTGGGCCTTCGGGTATCACTTTAGCGGCGTGGAGTGCAATGCGCCAAAAATAGGCGAGCCCTTGGCTTCGACCCTCCGCGCGTCATACGCGGGCTTAACCCGCGTATCCATCTTCCGCGCAGCGGACAATGATGATTCTTTCGACGGATGGATTGCCGGGTCAAGCCCGGCAATGACAGCGGTGAGGAAGTTACGGCTTCTCCGCCTGCTTGCCCAATTCACGATTGTCGACATAGCGGATCGCGATCGGGCGGCCGGCGAGCGCGCCGCCGAGGCCATTGCTGAATTTGAGTGGCAGGCAGCCCTTCAGCGATGCGTCGATCGCGTTCAGGTAGGTGGTGCGGGTATCTGCGGGAACGCCTGATGTGGCGAAGGTCATGCGCGGCGCTCCGATCATCTCGCCGGAGCGCTTGAAGCTGAAACGGACCGACATCTGCATGCCCCCGCGCGCGTCGTCGGCCGACGGCGGCGTCCAGCAGGAGCGCAGCGCCTGGAAGAGATCGCCGATGGTGTCGAGATCGTGATCGGGCTTCTTGTATTTCTCGGCCTGGTCCTGCGGCGGCACCGTCATGATCGTGAGCTGCAGGTTCTCGCCATAGGGGTAGTTCATCTCGGGGATGCACGGCCAAGTGCTGAACACGCCGCAATAGGACGGCGTGCAGGGTCCTTCCTCCAGCACGCTGCAGGGCGTATGCGCGAAAGGCACCGGGTTGATCTGGTGCCGCCGCCGCTCCGCGGCATGGCCCGCGGAAATTCCGAGGACGATGAGTGCGAGGCAGATCACGACGCGTCGCAGCATGAGACAAGCCCTTTGGATGCCGCCCCCAAGGAAATGAGGGCCGCTAGCGGCGTCATCAAGCTGGCGCGCGTTCACTTCCTTGCGTGCGCGGCGAGTTCCGCCCGCACCGCTGTCATCGCCCGACTTGATCGGGCGATCCAGTATTCCAGAGACGATTGTGCTTCACCGAGAGGCCGCCGCCTGGGTCCCCCGCCTTCGCGGGGGACGACGGCTGCAGCTAGCGACCTACCCCTTCCGCTTGACGTCCTTGACGTTGGAGAAGGTGATGCCCTCGGCGCGTTCCTGGGTGTAGCCGAGGTAGAATTCGTTCCTGGCCATGAACACGGGATCGCCGTCGACATCGTCGGCGATGGCGGAGTTGTTGGCGGCGACGAAAGTGTCCAGCTTCTTGCGGTCGTCGGAGGAGATCCAGCGCGCGAGCTGGAATTCCGACACCTCGAATTCCACCGGCAGCGAGTATTCGGCATCCAGCCGCGCCTTCAGCACATCGAGCTGCAGCGGGCCGACCACGCCGACGAGAGCCGGAGCGCCGTCGCGCGGGCGGAACACCTGCACGACGCCCTCCTCCGACATCTGTTGCAAGGCTTCCTTCAGCTTCTTTGCCTTCATCGCGTCGGTCAGCCGCACGCGGCGGACGATTTCCGGCGCGAAGCTCGGCACGCCGACGAAGGTCAAATCCTCGCCTTCGGTGAGGGTATCGCCGATCCGGAGCGTGCCGTGGTTGGGAATGCCGACGACGTCGCCGGCGAAGGCCTCGTCCGCCACCGAACGGTCCTGGGCGAAGAAAAATTGCGGGCTCGACAGGCTCATATTCTTGCCGGTGCGCACCAGCTTCGCCTTCATGCCGCGGCTGAGCTTGCCCGAGCAGAGCCGCGCGAACGCAATACGGTCGCGGTGGTTCGGATCCATGTTGGCCTGGATCTTGAAGACGAAGGCGCTCATGCGCGGCTCTGATGCCTCGACCTTGCGCAGATCGGAATCCTGGGCACGCGGCGCCGGCGCGAATTGCCCGAGCCCTTCCAGGAGATCGCCGACGCCGAAATTGCGCAGCGCGCTGCCGAAATAGACCGGCGTCAGATGACCCTCGCGGAACGCATCGAGCTCGAACGGCTTGCAGGCTTCCGATACCAGCGCGAGTTCGTCCTTGATCTCGGCGACGTCGAGATTGGGATTGCGGCTGGCGAGATCGGCGATGTCGATCTGCTCGGCCTGCCCGGTCTTGGCGCCGCCGCCTTCGAGCAGGCGCACGCCACCGTTCCTGACGTCATAGGTGCCCATGAAATCGCGGCCGCGGCCGACCGGCCAGGTCATCGGCGTGGTGTCGAGCGCCAGCGTCTTTTCGATCTCGTCCAGGAGGTCGAAGGTGTCGCGGCTCTCGCGGTCCATCTTGTTGATGAAGGTGATGATCGGGATGTCGCGCAGGCGGCAGACCTCGAACAGTTTTCGCGTGCGCGCCTCGATGCCCTTGGCCGCGTCGATCACCATGACGGCGGAGTCGACGGCGGTCAGCGTGCGATAGGTGTCTTCCGAAAAGTCCTCGTGGCCCGGTGTGTCCAGGAGGTTGAACACGTGGTCCTGGAACTCGAAGGTCATCACCGAGGTGACCACCGAGATGCCACGCTCGCGCTCGATCTTCATCCAGTCGGAACGCGTGTTCCGCCGTTCGCCCTTGGCCTTGACCTGGCCGGCGAGATTGATGGCGCCGCCGAACAGCAGGAGCTTTTCGGTCAGCGTGGTCTTGCCGGCGTCCGGGTGGGAGATGATCGCAAACGTGCGCCGCCGCGCCACTTCATCGGCAAGCGGGGAACGAGACGGCGATTCGGCTGTCAGGGCAAGGTCGGACATGGCGGTGAGCGTTTGGCAGGGAAACTCGGGGCGATCAAGCCTATTTGGTGATTGCGGAGCGCGAAGGCCAGCCCCATATCGGGCCCGGGAAGGACGACCTTCCTGTTCACGACATCAGCCGCGGGGACGACCCTGCCCTATCAGGAGGGTCGTCATGGCCTGGACTATCTTGCTCATCGCCGGTCTGATGGAGATCGGCTGGGCGATCGGGCTCAAATATACCGAAGGTTTCACACGGCTCGTTCCATCGGTGCTGACGCTTCTGAGCATGGTCGGCAGCATTGTCCTGCTCGGGCTCGCGCTGAAGACGCTGCCGATCGGAACCGCCTATGCGGTGTGGACCGGCATCGGCGCGGTCGGAACGGCGATGCTCGGCATCATCCTGTTCGGCGAGCCAGCCACCGCGCTTCGGCTTTCGAGCATCGGGCTGATCGTGGCCGGCATTGTCGGCCTCAAGCTGGTCACCTGATCAGCGCAGCGCCAACACCACCCAATAGGTGACGGCCGCGACCGCGGCGGCGGCTGGGATGGTGATGACCCAGGCATAGACGATCGAGCTTGCGACATTCCAGCGCACCGCCGACATCCGGCGGGCCGCACCGACGCCGACGATGGCGCCGGTGATGGTGTGGGTGGTGGAAACGGGAACCCCGAGGAACGTCGCCATGAACAGGGTCGCCGCCCCGCCGGTCTCCGCGCAAAAGCCCTGCATCGGCGTCAGCTTGGTGATGCGCAGCCCCATGGTGCGGACGATGCGCCAGCCGCCCATCAGGGTGCCCAGCGCCATCGCAGCCTGGCAGGCCAGCACCACCCAGAACGGGATGCCGAACTCCTCGCCGAGATGTCCCTGCGAATAGAGCAGCACGCCGATGATGCCCATGGTCTTCTGCGCGTCATTGCCGCCATGGCCGAGCGAATAGAGCGAGGCGGAGACGAATTGCAGGATGCGGAAGGCGCGGTCGACCGCGAACGGTGTCGAGCGCACCGACAGCCATGACACGATCGCGACCAGCACCAGTGCCAGCAGGAAGCCGATCAAAGGCGACAGCACGATCGCGAGCAGCGTCTTGGAGAGCCCGCTCCACACCGCCGCCGAGACCCCCGCCTTCGCCATGCCGCCGCCGACCAGGCCGCCGATCAGCGCATGCGAGCTCGACGACGGAATGCCGAGTGCCCAGGTGATCACGTTCCAAACGATGGCGCCGACCAGCGCGGCGAAGATCACGGTGGCATCGACGACCTCCGGCTCGATGATCCCGGTGCCGATGGTGTTGGCGACGTGCAGTCCGAATACGGTGAACGCGACGAAGTTGAAGAACGCCGCCCAGAACACCGCGAAATGCGGCCGCAGCACGCGGGTCGAGACGATGCTCGCGATCGAATTCGCGGCGTCATGCAGGCCGTTCAGGAAATCGAACAGCAGGGCGACCGCGATCAGGATCACCAGGACCGGAAGACCAAGCGTGGCGTCCACGTAAACTGCCCTACACTTGCTCAATCACGATCGAGTTGATCTCGTTGGCGACGTCGTCGAAGCGGTCGGCGACTTTTTCGAGGTGATCGTAGATCTCGGCGCCGACGATGAAATCCATCGTGTTTGCGTCGCGGTGCTTGAGGTAAAGCTCCTTCAGCCCGATGTCGTGGAGATCATCGACCCGGCCCTCGAGCTTGGTCAATTCCTCCGTGATCTGGGTCAGCATCGAGACGTTGCTGCCGATCGACTGCAGGAGCGGCAGAGCGCGCCCGACCAGATTGGCGCATTCCACGATCAGTGTCCCCATCTCGCGCATCGGCGGCTCGAACGCGCGCACCTCGAACAGCACCACCGCCTTGGCGGTCTGCTGCATCTGGTCGACGGCATCGTCCATGGAAGTGATCAGGTTCTTGATGTCGCCGCGGTCGAACGGGGTGATGAAGGTGCGGCGGACGGCGGTCAGAACCTCGCGGGTAATGTTGTCGGCGTCATTCTCGAACTGGTTGACGCGCTGGCAGTGGACGGGCGTCTCGTCCCCACCCTTCAGCACATCCTGCAGCGCCATCGCGCACTGGACGGAGGTCTTGGCATGCCGGGCGAACAGGTCGAAAAACCGCTCCTCCTTGGGCAAAAAGGCTCGAAACCAGCGTAGCATAGGTCATATCCATCGTGCCGGACGGCCACTCCGTAACCTGTCACAAAACTGTCATAGAACATTTTGTGCAGGAACGGCCAGCGCTCCGCCGCCGGAACCCGGTCATCCACCGCTTTGTGAAAGGGTCCCCGATGCCTTCGAGGGCCCAACGCAGCAGGATTGCGTTGGACTCCATCTCGCCACGCGATCGGTGCCGTAGCCTGGGTGGAACGCCAGCGTAACCCAGGGCCGTTGGTAAACGCGGACGCAGATGTCCCGGGTTACGCGTTCCGCTCCACCCGGGCTACGATGCGTAGCAAGCCCTACAGCGACCGCCTGAGCAAACGCGCGACCTCGCCGATGATGCCGCGGCGGAAGGTCAGCACGCAGGCGACGAAGATGACGCCCTGGATCACGGTCACCCACTGGCCGTAACCAGCCAGATATTGCTGCATGGCGATGATGATGAAGGCGCCGACCACGGGACCGAAAACGGTGCCGAGGCCGCCGACCAGCGTCATCAGCACGATCTCGCCGGACATCGACCAATGCACGTCGGTCAGCGAGGCGTTCTGGGCCACGAACACCTTGAGCGAGCCGGCAAAGCCCGCCAGCGTGCCTGACAGGATGAAGGCAAGCAGCTTGTACTGGTCGGTCTTGTAGCCGAGCGAGATCGCGCGCGGCTCATTCTCGCGGATCGACTTCAGCACCTCGCCGAAGGGCGAGTTGATGGTGCGGTAGATCAACAGGAAGCCGCCGAGGAAGCCGCCGAGCACGACGTAATAAAGCACCGTCGACTTGGCGAGGTTGAAGACGCCGAACAGAAAGCCCTGCGGAATGCCCTGGATGCCGTCTTCGCCATGGGTGAACGGCGCCTGCAGGTAGATGAAGTAGAGGAGCTGGGACAGCGCCAGCGTGATCATCGAGAAGTAGATGCCCTGCCGGCGGATCGAGATGTAGCCGGTGATGACGGCAAGCCCGCAGGCCGCGGCCGTGCCGATGATGATGCCGAGCTCCGGCGGCAGCGCCCACACCTTCAGCGCATGCGCCGAGACGTAGCCGGCGGTGCCCAGGAACATCGCGTGGCCGAACGACAGCAGGCCGCCATAGCCGACCAGCAGGTTGAAGGCGCAGGCGAGCAGCGCAAAGCACAGCGCCTGCATCACGAAGAACGGATAGATGCCGGTGAGCGGCACGATGGCCAGCAGCACGGCCATTATGCCGAAAGCGACCATCTCGTCGCGCATCGCGCGCGGCGGGACCGGCAGGGTATCGTCGGTGAGTGTTGACATATCAGGCCGCCCGTCCGGTCAGTCCCGTCGGCTTCACAAGCAGGACCAGCACCATCAAGACGAACACGACGGTGTTGGAAGCCTCGGGGTAGAAATACTTGGTCAATCCCTCGATCACGCCGAGCGCGAAACCGGTGATAATCGATCCCATGATCGATCCCATGCCGCCGATCACCACCACCGCGAACACGACGATGATGAGGTCGGCGCCCATCAGCGGGCGGACCTGGTTGATCGGCGCCGACAGCACGCCTGCGAGTGCCGCAAGCCCGACGCCGAGGCCGTAGGTGAGCGTGATCATCCTGGGCACGTTGATGCCGAAGGCACGTACCAGCGTCGGATTTTCGGTCGCGGCGCGCAGATAGGCGCCAAGCTGCGTCTTCTCGATCAGGAACCAGGTGGCCAGGCATACCACCAGCGAGAACACGACCACCCAGCCGCGATAGACGGGCAGGAACATGAAGCCGAGATTCATGCCGCCGCGGAGCGCGTCGGGAATCTGGTACGGCAGGCCGGAAGAGCCGAAATAGTTCTGGAAGATGCCCTGGATGATCAGCGCGATGCCGAAGGTCAGCAGCAGGCCATAGACATGGTCGAGGCCGGACAGCCATTGCAGCATGGTCCGCTCCAGGATCATGCCGAAGATGCCGACCACGATGGGCGCGATGATCAGCGCCCACCAATAGCCGAGGCCGGCGATGTTGAGCAGGAAGTAGGCGCAGAAGGCGCCCATCATGTAGACCGCGCCATGGGCGAAATTGATGATGTTGAGCATGCCAAAAATCACGGCAAGCCCGAGGCTGAGCAGCGCGTAAAACGAGCCGTTGATCAGTCCCACCAGTAGCTGTGCGTAGAGAGCCTGCATCGCGTTGGCCTTCGCCCCCCTCCCCCCAAATGGAGCCCGCCGGCTTCACCGCCGGCGGGCGATGATAGTTACTTCTTGAGCAGCGCGCACTTGCTTTCGGAAAGCGGCGTGAACGCCTGGTCGGCCGGAACGGTGGCGACCAGCTTGTAGAAATCCCACGGTCCCTTGGATTCGGAGGGCTTCTTCACCTCGAACAGGTAGGCCGGATGGATGGCACGGCCGTTCGGCTGGATCTCGCCCTTGCCGAACAGATCATCCTCGGTCGGGATCGACTTCATCTTCTCCACGACCTTGGCGCCGTCATGCGGATTGCCGCCGAGCGCTTCGAGCGCCTTGAAATAGTGACGCAGCCCCGCATAGACGCCGGCCTGGACCATGGACGGCATGGCGTGTCCCTTCGACCGCTCCGAGAACCGCTTGGAGAAAGCCCGGGTCTGGTCATTCATGTCCCAGTAGAAGGTCTCGGTGAAGTTCAGGCCCTGCGCGACATCGAGCCCCATCGCCTTGACGTCGGTGAGGAACAACAGCAGCGCCGCCAGCTTCTGGCCGCCGGAAACGATGCCGAACTCAGCGGCCTGCTTGATCGAGTTGGTGGTGTCGCCGCCCGCATTCGCAAGGCCGATGATCTTGGCCTTCGACGATTGCGCCTGCAGCAGGAAGGACGAGAAGTCCGAGGTGTTGAGCGGATGCTTGACGCTGCCGAGCACCTTGCCGCCATTGGCGGTGATGACGGCGGTCGTGTCGCGCTCCAGCGCGGCGCCGAAGGCGTAGTCGGCGGTGAGGAAGAACCAGGTGTCGCCGCCGGACTTCACCAGCGCCTGTCCGGTGGAATGCGCCAGCATGTAGGTGTCGTAGGTCCAGTGCACCGTGTTCGGCGTGCACTGGGCGTTGGTCAGGTCCGAAGTCGCCGCGCCGGAGTTGATGTAGACGCCGTTCTTCTCCTTGACGACGTTGTTGACGGCGAGCGCCACGCCGGAATTCGGTACGTCGACGATGATGTCGACCTTGTCGACGTCGAACCACTGCCGCGCGATGGTCGAGCCGATGTCGGGCTTGTTCTGGTGATCGCCGGAAATGACGTCGATCTTCCACCCCTTGGCGAGAAGCCCGGAGTCCTCAACCGCCATCTGCGCCGCGAGCGTCGAGCCGGGCCCGCCGAGATCTGAATAAAGCCCGGACTGGTCGGAGAGCGCACCGATCTTCGCGGTCTTGTCCTGGGCAAGCGCGAGGCCAACCGAGGCGAACGTCAGGGCGGTGCCAAGCAGCAACGCCGAAATCCTGTTCTTCATATGATTGTGGTCCCTCTTGCTTTTCTTGATGTCGGCAATTCAGACGCCGAGATAGGTGTGGAGCTTGTCCATGTTGGCGGAGAGCTCCGAATTGGCAAAACCGTCGATCACCTTGCCGTGCTCGACAATGTAATAGCGGTCAGCGACCGTCGATGCGAAACGGAAATTCTGCTCGACCAGCAGAATGGTAAAGCCCTCCGATTTGAGCCGCGCAATGGTATGGCCGATCTGCTGGATGATGACCGGCGCAAGCCCCTCGGTCGGTTCATCCAGCATCAGGAAACGTGCGCCGGTGCGCAGGATGCGCGCAATCGCCAGCATCTGCTGCTCGCCGCCGGACAGCTTGGTGCCCTGGCTGGAGAGACGCTCCTTCAGGTTCGGAAACAGATCGAAGATCTGGTCGAGCGACAGGCCCCCGGGGCGCACGGTCGGCGGCAGCAGCAGGTTTTCGCGCGCATCCAGGCTTGCGAAAATGCCGCGCTCCTCCGGGCAGAAAGCGATGCCCTTCCGTGCGATCCTGTCGGAGGACGCGCGGATGATCTCCTGGTTCTCGAAGCGGATCGAACCGGAGCGCTTGCCGATGATTCCCATCACCGATTTCAGCGTGGTCGTCTTGCCGGCGCCGTTGCGCCCGAGCAGCGTCACCACCTCGCCGGCATTCACATGAAAATTGATGCCGTGAAGGATGTGGGATTCGCCATACCAGGCCTGGAGGTCCTGCACGGCCAACACCTTCGCGTCCGCACGTTTTGCGGCCGGAGCTTCAGCCATTTTCAGCTCAGGCATGACCGGCTCCCAGATAGGCTTCCTTCACGCGCTCGTCCTTGGAGAGGTCGGCATAATGGCCCTCCGCGAGCACCTGCCCTCGCGTCAACACGGTGATGATGTCGGAAAGATTCGCCACCACCGAGAGGTTATGTTCGACCATCAGGATGGTGTATTTCGCGGAAATGCGCTTGATCAAGGCGGCGATCTTGTCGATGTCCTCATGGCCCATGCCGGCCATCGGCTCGTCCAGCAACATCATCTCCGGGTCGAGCGCGATCGTCGTTGCAATCTCAAGGGCGCGCTTGCGGCCATAAGGCATCTCGACGGCGGGAATGTTGGCGAACTCGCTCAAGCCGACATCGTCAAGCAGTTCCAGCGCGCGGGCATTATAGCGGTCGAGCACGCTTTTCGAGCGCCAGAAATCGAAGGAATTGCCGTGTTGGCGCTGCAAAGCGACGCGGACATTCTCCAGTGCCGTCAGATGCGGAAAAACCGCCGAGATCTGAAACGAGCGCACCAATCCGAGACGCGCGACATCGGCCGGCGGCATCGCGGTGATGTCCTGCCCTTTATATGCAATCCGGCCGGCGGACGGCTTTAGGAATTTTGTCAGGAGGTTGAAGCATGTCGTCTTGCCGGCCCCGTTGGGCCCGATCAACGCATGGATGCTGCCGCGACGCACTTTCAACGCGACGTCGCGAACGGCGAAGAAACCCGCGAATTCCTTGGTCAATCCGTGGGTCTCGAGAATGAACTCGTCGGCCAAACAATTTCCCCCTCGGCCTCACCGCGATTGCGCGCGCGGCCAAATTTTTTCCTGATCCGGCTGGTTTTCCGCGAACCCGGAAACCCATCCCGGACCGCCGCCCCCGGCGGCGGAATATGCCGATGCAACATGGGTTAGGCAAGGCGGAAAGCTGAGCACCGAGGACGCACCCCTCATCGGTTCCGTCTTCTCCAATAGCCGAATTGCAGCCGCCCCCGGTTTGTCGCTTCGGAAAGCCGCCATTAACGGTATTTTGCCGCGCAGCCAAGCCTTCATAGAATATTTCCGCGTCCAGCCGATGCTCTGGCCATCTGGTCCCGGGACGGATTTTCGACCTTGGAATTCGAGAGCACCAATTCATCGATCGTGAAATCGATCCGGCAGCGCGATCTGCTGAACGCCTGGCTCAGGCTGTATGCCCGTAACCGGTCGACGCCACGCGTCGACGAGTACGAGCCGGAGCGACTAGAGGAAGAGAGGCTCGACCTTGTCCACTACACGGTCGAGGCTGAATGTCAGCCGCCGCGATTGACGATCCGGAGCGAGGGCACGCGGATGGCGCATGCCTACGGCCACACCGGAAAGGGCCGCGCTCTCGACGACTATCTGGGCCCGCGCCTCGCGCCGATCGTATTGCCAGTCTACCACGAGTGCATCGCGCGCGGCCTGCCGGTCTACACGATCGCCCATATCGACGACATCTATGGACGACCAGTCGCCTATGAGCGGCTGCTCCTGCCGTTTGGCGAAGACGGCCGGATCACGCGTATCATCGCCTCGCTCAAGACGATCTGCGAAGACGGCCATTTCGAGATCAAGCATCTGATGCGCGGCGGCGATAAGCTGCCGGTGCCAAAGCTGTGCGCGGTCATCGATCGCGATCTCTTCCATCGCACCCCCGGCCGCCTCACAGCCGCCGACGTGCTCGAATTCGACTAGGGCATGTCCTCATAAACGCCCGGCGTCTGCTTTGAGGCGCAAACCGGAAAACGTTCGCTCGGTCTGAACCTCACCGCTTCTGCCCCATTGCGGACCTCGGAATACTGGCCGATGATCCGGGCATGATAAGCCGTCAACCTATACTCATAGTCTTCGGCGGCCTTCCGGGCACCGGGAAGACGACAGTTTCTCGCGAGCTGACAAGACGTCTCGCGGCTACATATCTTCGTATCGACGCTATCGAGCAGACCTTGCAGGAGGCAGGCCAAACGGTCGGCACGATGGGTTACGTCGTAGCCAACGCACTGGCGGCTGAAAATCTTGAGCTCGGCCGCATCGTTATAGCAGACTGCGTAAATCCAGTCCTCGCAAGCCGCGTCGGATGGCGACAGACCGCCTTGCAAAGATCGGCACCCATCGCTGAGATCGAAGTAGTTTGCAGCGACTTGGTTTTGCACCGGCAACGGGTGGAAGGCCGCACCTCAGACATCAGTGGCCTCAGGTTGCCAACGTGGGACGAAATAGTGAACCGGTACTATGAACCGTGGGATCGAGAGCATCTGGTGCTCGATACCGCCGATGGTTCATTCGATCATTTGCTCGAACGGGCGGAGTCGTATGTTCGCGCCAAGATCGGCTAGTCCGCTTGTGGCACAACGCAGCGATCCCGGATTGTCCGCTTCCGCGCTGCTGTCGGGAGCTAAGCAGATGTGAGCCCCGAGAGGTCTCGTTGCTTTTTGAGTACACGCCCTACTGCCCGCCGGCCGATTGCCTCAGATGCCCGTCTACGCGGCGCAGGAACAGTTTCACCATCAGTACTTGTCATTGCCCCGAGGACTTATCTGGCTCACTTCCGTGAAAGCCGATCTGCCTTGGTTGCCATAGCATTTCCTTGTTGGTCGTAATACTTCGGCATCTCGTTAGGATCGATCGCGTCCTCACTTCTCTGTCCGAGAAAGTAGAATCCGCTCGCCGCGTCGGCGACGGTGCGTCCCCCGCTAACGTTGTCGAGAAATCGAATCCAGAAGAATGGCAGCGAGATCAACCGGGACAACTTATCTCCTGCACCGAGCGCACGGGAGAAGTACCGGATCGACCAGACGAGTGCCACACCCGCACCGCTGGTCGGTCCGGCGCTGATCTCCGAGAACCGCCTGAACAGCCAACGATGTCCGCTCTGCGTAAACCGTGAAAAATCGTAGGCGCGTTCGTGGACTTGCTGCATGAACGGTGTTTCCGCGTAAACCAAGCCGTCAGGCCGCAGCACGCGATGAATTTCAGCAACGACCGTTGCGGGCTCCAGGACGTGCTCGAGCACTGCCTGAATCCAAACGCCGTCGAATACCCCATCATCGAAGGGCAGCTTATGGGCATCAGCAACCAAGCTGGTGTAAGGAGATGCGAAGACATCAGTTCCGAGCAGCTCGATGGAAGTGGCGTTGTAGAGCTCGTCTGCACCCGAGCCGATCGTTCCGCCGCCGACGACCGGGACGTTGGCCCGGTCGCGACGTTGCTTCAGAAGTTCCACGAACTTTGCGCAATTTGACGCGGCGACTGGGTTCTTGCCAAAGCCGAACCGATGAAGCCGCGAGCCAAGCGAGCGGCGGGTCAGGTCGCGAGCGAGCGCAGATCCGTTCTCGGCGCGATACATCTTGCGATCGAAAATACTCGTCGCAAAATCGATTAAGACCGGCTGCCCTCCTGCGACCGGAAAACCTGCCGCGCTATATTCGCAGGCTGCGTTCGAGCACGCTGGGTCAGTGTCCAGATTTCGCAATTTCGACGAGCACCGCGGACAGCGAACGTGGTGTTTCCAGCGCGCAGTGTCTGCAGGCTCCCTGGCACCTTCGGTTATAGTGGAATGCAACGAAACCCTCTCGAGGTTAGCCAAACGTCAGCATGCAGCTCAGTTGCTTCGACCTATCTGCTAACACCTGAGCTCAATTTCGGCAAAACGAGTATTGCTGTTTATCGCGGCCATGTCCGGCACGCGACAAATTCTTCGGCCGGAAAGTGCTGAAGCCTCAAAACATGTTCCATGACGAAGGCCGATCGCGTTCTGGTGCAAGTTGCTCGGACGAGCTACGACCGCAATCTTGCCCAACAACAGGACCTTGTTTAGCCATATTCTTGGCGGAGATTTGCCATCTGGAATAGCGATTTTTAAATGGGGGCATTAAATGGGTCGACGATTATGATTGCTCCGAAGAGTTTTCGCTTCTTCCTGAAATACGCATTAACTGATCCGTCGCGGCTGACCGACATGATCCGGCGTAGGGCGCTCGAGCAGGTCAAAGCAGCGCCAACTGGTATCGCAAGAACGCATTTTAATGGCGTGCAGTATGAAATAGACATGTCGCTGCATCGCTTGATGGCGAAGTATTTTTTTCAGACCCATGAGATGTTTCTTGAACGGATCTTCAGGCACTTCTTGAGTCCTGGAACGACCTTCATTGATATCGGCGCCAACTGCGGTTACTGGTCTGCTTATGCACTGTCGCTAGTGGGTCAGACCGGGGAAGTGCACGCATTTGAGCCGGTACCTCAGTATTTCGCCTTTATCCAACGTCTCGCCGAACTCAATCCGGACTATCAGATTATCGCCAATCAGACCGCTTGCGGCGCTCTCCGCGGAAACTCCATGATGGCCGTTGTTGCGCCGCGCCCGGAGAATTTCGACAACTATGATACGAACATCGGATCGAGTTCACTTGCCGCCGGTTTTCTCGATCACGCGCGTGAGCTCACCGAGAACATCAGCGTCGGTGTCATCGCTCTGGATGATTATGTGCGCGAACGGAAGATTGATCTCGATCGAGTAAGTCTGATCAAGATCGACGTCGAAGGGTTTGAATCGGCGGTATTTGACGGGATGCAGGCGGTCCTGGCAAAGGACGGCCGCAAAGTCCCGCTTCTCTGTGAAATTCTCACAGACCTAAACCGTTCCCAGCCGCTCGATGGTCGGCTGATCATCGAGCGGCTCGAAGATTACGGATACCGCTGCCTTGATGCGACGCATTTGCGGCGGATCAACCGTCGCGCCCTCGGCTTTGAAGAAAACATTCTTTGTGTGTAATGCTCACCATGGAGAATGTGCCGCAGCTAGACTGCGCTGTAGAGCCGCCCCCGCTGTACTACTGCGGTGATTGATCCCGCTACTGCGTCTTTTGACGCGGATCGTCCTTTGGATTGATGTAGTTGATGCTCCACGGACCGGTGCTGTTGAGCTGAATGACTGTGTCTTCGTCGGCGAAGAAAGAGTGCGCCGAACCAGGGGACAGCGCAAAGAAACTGCCCGCGGGAAGAACCTGAGCCTTGTCGTGATCGGCCGCGGTTCCCATCCCCAAGCGCGCTGTCCCTGAGACCACGGTGACGATCTCCGGCTTGGGATGGGTGTGCGGAGCAACATGATAACCCCTCGGCACCTTCAGCCGAAACGCAAACAGGCCTTCCTTGCTCGGGTCGCCGTAAAGCACCGCCGCCTGCGCTCCGGCTGGAACGGAGGGAGGCGCCGGTCCCCACTTGATGTCCTGGGGCGAGACCACATTGTGCTCGCCCGTCTCCTGACCAACGGCGCTGCCAGCCACCAGCGCTCCTAGTCCGATCGCCGTCATCGCTGCAATGTTGAGAAGGATATGCCTGCTCATTGTGACTCCTCCATTAGCTTGATCACCTCCGCGCGCGAATCCGCGCGTTATGGATGGTAGAAATCAGCGGCAAGATGGTTTGCTGAGATGGCGGTGCGCGCTTACGGCAGTGTCCCTGCCCATTCGCCCCACACAGAATTTCGGCGCGGTCCGTCTCCAGCGCAGCCGCCTACAATCTACTCTATCTTGCGACTGTGAGAGAGAGCTTTTGTTGACGCAGGCCAAGCGAACGACAATGTCGGGTTCAGGTCATTTCGACCGTTTCAGCGAACTCGCCGATTATGAATGGGCCGCGATCGGTCAGGATTCACAAATCGACAACGACATCACCAATCGGTCGTGAGCAGCAAACCAGAACGTTGCCATCGGCAGGCTGATCGAGTGGCTCCGGTCCATAGGCGACCGCGCCCGAAACCAAACCGCTTTCACAGTTATGACAAACACCGGTCCGACACGACCAACGAACCGGCACATCGCACGCCTCGGCCAGCTCCAAAATGCTCTGATAGGCTGACGCTTTCCAGTGTGCGGCGACGCCGCTTCGCGCGAACGATACCAGCGGACCGGTGTTGGCATCGTCTCCCGGCGGATGAGGCGCTCGCGTTGCTGCGCCGACGATACCGGGAGTCATCGACTCGCTGCCGTTGAAAATTTCGACATGAACCCGCTCCCGCGGCACGCCAAATGCCGCGAGCGCGGCTTTCATGTCCGCCATGAAGCGGGTCGGCCCACAGAGATAGACATCCGCCTCTCGCGGGATGCCGACCTCGTCGAAGACCGATTGCGACAGATGACCGGTCGCGTCGAAGTCCTCGCCGATCTTATCGCCCGAGCCCGGCCTGCTATAGCAAACATAGCTGCGGCCGCGGGTGAGCCCGAGCATGAGGCGGCGGACCTCGGCGGCAAATGGATGATGCTGCCGGTCGCGAGCCGTATGCAGCCACAAGACCTGCCGTGTCGAGCGGGCCTCGGCCAGCGCCTGCAGCATCGCCAGGACAGGCGTCGCTCCGATTCCCGCGCTGAGCAGCACCACCGGCCGCTCCCCGGACTGCAGAATGAAGCTTCCACGCGGCGAGCTGACGTCGAGAACATCGCCCACCTGGAGATGCTCCCGCAGGTAGGTTCCGGCCGTCCCATTTGGCTCGATCTTCACGCTGATCCGATAGCGCTCCGTCGAGGGGGGACCCGAGAGGGAGTAGCTGCGAAACAGCGGCGGGCCGCCGCCGGTCGGTCGAAGACGCAAGACTATGTACTGACCTGGCAAAGACGGCCGCAGCGGCTGACCATCCGGATCCTGCATCGACAGGGAGAGGACGTCCGCGGACTCCTGATCAATCGCCGCGACCACGAGCGGCTGAAATCCCGGTGCAACCGGGTGCGCGGCTGCTGTCGGCGCGAGCCCCGCGTTGCCACTCCCCGCGGCAGTCGTTTGGCTCTGCAGCAACGCCTCAAACGACGAGCGCCATCCAGGCGAAAGCGCCTCGATCCGCAAGGCGCGCTCCAATCGGTCACGCGGATGATTGGGCGAATAGAGAAGCGCGTTGATCTCTGCGACGGTCATTCGCTCATTCGCCTCTCCGACCTTTACGATTTCATCGCCGGCGCCCACCTCGCCTTCCCTTAGGACGCGGAAGTAGAACCCCGGCCGTCCGCTGGATGTCAGCAATGCCGGCATCCGTGGCTCGTTCATCCGAATGCCAACGCGATAACAGGTCACGCGAGGCTGAGTGACCTCGAACAGCGCAGTGCCGATTTGATAATGGTCGCCGATGCACACGGTATCATCGGACAATCCTTCGATCGTGAAATTTTCGCCGAACTGTCCGTGGACGAAGTCGGTCCTGTTTAGCTGATCCTGCCAATGACGATACGATTCGATCTGGTAGACGAAGACGGCTCGCTGCTCACCTCCGTGGCCGCCCAGGTCCCCTTGACCGTCTCCGTCGAGATTCAGCCGCCCTGCCCGACAGCGGCCACGCACCGGACTTTTCCAGATCCCGGTGTGTACAGTGCGCCCCTTCCACTCGATATCGCGCGGAAGCCCGACGTTGACCGACAGTAATCGCGCCATGTCCCGCTCCGCTTTGATGGGGACCGGAAGTTTTCCTAGCCACTCGCAGCCGCTGGGGGACCGCCATCGGATGACCGCTCATGCCCGTTTGCAGGGCGGTCCACCTCGGCGACGTCGAGGTTGCGATCGGGACCATGCGGGACCACCGTCTGACCAGGCTCAAGATGGAGCTGAGTGCCATCGAGAAGGACCGTGACGATATCAGGTTCGAACGACACCAGGTTGGAGATGCGGCGCACCTCGGGATAGGCATCAGGATAGGACCAGGCCGCCTGGCGTGCGTCACCGATACTGTAGTAGCTGCACAGTCCTTTGTACGGGCAGAAGGTCTGGAGTTTCACGGGAGTGAGGGCCGACTCATCGATATCAGCGCGCGGAACGTACCAGCGCGGCGCGAAGCCGGACTCGTAGAGGACCAACGGCCGCTTGGTGTCGGCAATGATCCGGTCACCATGGCGGACCACGAGATTCCGAGAGGCCTGGCGAATGTCGATGCGGTGGTAGGGGTCAGCGGCATGGCCCAGGATTCGCTCGTCTTCTTCGTAGAAAGCATCCATGGCACGCCACGCGAACGCGACGCGTGCCTGCAATTCGCTGGCATGGGCGGGCAGACCGGTGTGCTGCCACGCCCCGCGCGGCGCGATGTGTTGCTCGTCCGCCCGGACGCTGTACCAGGACGTGAGTCCGAGATCGGGGTGCTGCGTAGTATGCTCGGTGCGTTCCAGGACGTGTGGAGAAACATCGGTCTCCGGGAAGTAGGCTACCGGATAACGCCCTGGTTCGAAGAGCAGGAGGACATGCTCGCTATCGGCGATCCAGATTTCCCCGAAACGCACGCGCATGCGCCGGCGCAAACGCTCTACGTATAACAATCGCTTGGGCAGCGGTTCGGGCACGAGGAACCGGCCAAATGCTCCCGTTGAGAGCGGGCCTTGTTGCCAGGACAGTCCCACTGCTCTCTCCCTCTAGGGTTGATGATCGAGGCCGGCAGACGTCCGGAAGTATATCTACCCTGGAACGGAGACCAGCAGCAAGGTTCCATGAGCCTCCTGCCGATCAAGGCGACGCCCGACCGTCAATTTTGAGCATCGCCTTCATGTTGGGATGGAAGCGGCAGTAGTAGTCGACGGTGCCCGTCTTCTTCAGGACGTAAGTCACGGTCTTCTTCGGCGGTATCATCACGTCGAAATCGCCGTTCTTGGCGGTCGCGGTGTGCGCGACCACGTCCTTGTTCACCCACTCGATGGTATCGCCGGCCTTGGCCGTCGCCTCGGCCGGCGAGACCACCAGATTTTCCATCACGATCGTGATCGTCGCCGCATGTGCCGGGACCGCCATCGCCGCAAGGGAAAGCACGCCGGCAATCAGACGAAGGCGTCCGGGCTGCATGGGGAGCCCCTCTCCTTCAAGGTTACTTCAGCTCTGCGGCGACATGCTCGGCATGCTGCTCGTGGCCTTGAAAGATCTTCAGGCCGGTCTGCAGCAAGCCCTTCAGTTCGGCGTTGCTGGCCGACGGGATCAACTTCGTTTCCAGCGCGCTGTCGACGGTCTTATGATAGGCGACCTCGTTGGCGATGTAGGCCTTGTCGAAGGCGGCGCCCTTGAGCTTGCCGAGTTCGGCGAGCTTGTCGGCCGCCTGCTTCGACAGCGCCTTGCTGGTGTCGTTATCCTCGGGCGTGACATTGAGTTTCTTGACGAGGTCAAGCGCCTGCTTGTTCACGGCCTCATGGTCGCGCACCATGTCTTCCGCGAACGCCTTGACGTCCTTGTTGCTGGCCTTCGTCAGCGCCTGCTTGGCCGCCGCGATATCGATATTGCCGGCGGTGTATGCGATATGGGCGATCTGTGGATCGGTGAGCTTGCTTTCGGCAAGCGCTGGGCTGCTCAACAACACCACCGCGGCGATCGCCGCTCCTAACTGAGCGAACATGTCTGACCCTCCTGTGGCGCCGCGAGTTCCCGGCGGCGCATTTCGTTTGACAGGAGTTGGATGGCGATCGGCGCCCGAGGTTCCCGGAATTCTTCAGATATAGCCGAGCCGTTTCAGCACGGCCTCGGTCAGCCGGTCGCAGCGGCGGCCGGCGAACGGGAACACCTCCATGATGACAGGCCCAATCTTCTTCTCGACATTGTCGCGCAGCATGGCGCGGGCGCGGTGCAGCCGCGTCTTCACCGTCTCGGGCCTCAGGTCAAGAAGTTCGGCGGTCTCCTCGACATTCATGCCCTCGACCACACGCGTGATGAAGACGAGGCGAAACGCCTCCGGCAGTTCGTCGATCGCGGCCTCGACGACTTTGTGAATTTCGCGCTGAGCCATGGATTTTTCGGGCTCGTCTGCAGTGGACATCAGGGGGAACTGGATGATCTGGGCTTCCAGCGCGCCTTGCGGCAGTGACGAAATCTCGACGCCGGGCCGCTCGCGGCGCACCCGTCCCAGCGCCTCATTCATCGTGATCCGCGACAACCATGTTGACAGACTGGACTCGCCGCGGAAATCGGCAAGATGCGTGAAGGCTCGGACATAGGTTTCCTGAACAACGTCCTCGGCCTCGCTGTCGTTGCGCAGGATGCCGCGCGCCAGCCGGTAGAGCCTGCGGTTGTTGGCCTTGATGATGGCGCGAACGGCAGCCTCTTCGCGAGCCAAAGCGCGCTTGACGAGCTCGGCGTCGCCGGCCGCAGCCGGCGCAATCTTGGGTGTGGTGGACCCTTGCATGGCGTCCTCGTCCTTATTCCAGCGGATACCGGAATTAGATGCGGTCGAGGCGAAGAGGTTCCCGGAAATCGACCGCGCCCTACCCTTTGCCGCCGCGCGATTTCACTTCCTTGGCGTAGATGTCGTCCTTGAAACCGACCAGGAGTTTGCCGCCGAGATCGAGCACCGGCCGCTTGATCATCGACGGCTGCGCCTCCATCAGCGCGAGGGCCTTGCGCTCGTTCAGGCTTTCCTTGTCAGTATCAGGCAATTTCTTGAACGTGGTGCCGGCCCGGTTGAGCAGCGTTTCCCAGCCGACCTCGTCGCTCCATTGCTTCAGCTGGTCCTTGGCGATGCCGGCTGTCTTGTAGTCGTGGAAATCATAGGCGACGCCATGGCCGTCGAGCCAGGCGCGCGCCTTCTTCATGGTGTCACAG
This sequence comes from Bradyrhizobium sp. 31Argb, assembly GCF_043638955.1. Classification (NCBI taxonomy): domain Bacteria; kingdom Pseudomonadati; phylum Pseudomonadota; class Alphaproteobacteria; order Hyphomicrobiales; family Nitrobacteraceae; genus Bradyrhizobium; species Bradyrhizobium sp. 31Argb. Next base: position 22,864 of record NZ_JBEGDB010000055.1, read on the forward strand.
TTCTTGATGCCGTAGATGGTGATGCTCAAAGCCATTCCTCGCGTGCGTTGCCACGCGAAAGTAGCTTCGCAACGGCTGTTGCGCCAGATTGGGCACCACGCCTCCTGTGAATTCCCCCGGAGTTCTCAGCGTCCGTAGCGCGTGAAGACGAAATCGTGATCTTTCGCGTGGGCTTCGTGGCAGGCGAAGCAGGTCCGGTGCTGGGCCTCGTCCACGGGCTTGCCGTCGACGAACCGGCCAAAACCCCAGCCGCCGGTGGAGGCGTATTTGGCGGAGTCCTTGACCATGATCTGGACGGTGGTGGGCGAGCCCGTGATGAAGGCGCCGTCGAGACCTTCGACCGGGACATGCTTCCAGGCGAGCTTGGCAAAGACGGTGCCGTCCGGAAACGGCAGCGCGCCGCCCTGACTGGCCTTGACCGCGGTGGGGTTGCCGAGGACGGCCCGGAGTTCATCCAGGCTCACCTCCTGCCCGACAGCGATCAGCTTCCAGTCGCGATAGCCATCGGGAATCCTGACGCCGAAGATCGGCGACGCCCCATCATCGGCAAGGCTCGCGGCGAAGGGCGCAGCCGTCGCGGCGCAGGTCACCATGAGGGCAGCCAAGGCCCATTTCAGATTCTGTCGCATCAGTACGATACCCGCGCTTTTCAATCAGCCGTTGTCGACATCGATGACGGCCTGCGCAAAGGCCTGCGGGGCCTCCTGCGGCAGATTGTGGCCGATGCCGCCGGTGATGAGGCGGTGCTCGTACTTGCCGGAGAATTTCTTGGCGTAGGCGCTCGGTTCCGGATGCGGCGCGCCGTTGGCGTCGCCTTCCATGGTGATGGTCGGCACCGTGATGACAGGGAATGTCGCGAGCTTCTTCTCCAGATCATCGTATTTCGCTTCGCCCTTGGCGAGGTCGAGCCGCCAGCGGTAGTTATGAATGACGATGCGGACGTGATCGGAGTTGTCGAAGGCGCTCGCGCTGCGCTCGAAGGTGGCGTCGTCGAAATGCCACTTCGGCGAAGCGAGTTGCCAGATCAGCCTGGCGAAGTCGTGCCGGTACTTGTCATAGCCTTGCTGCCCGCGCTCGGTGGCGAAATAGAACTGGTACCACCATTGCAGTTCGGCCTTCGGCGGCAGCGGCATCTTGCCGGCCTCCTGGCTGCCGATCAGGTAACCGCTGACGGAGACCATCGACTTGCAGCGCTCCGGCCAGAGCGCGGCGATGATGTTGGCCGTGCGCGCGCCCCAGTCGTAGCCGGCAAGCGTCGCCTTCTCGATCTTGAGCGCATCCATCAGCGCGACGATGTCGACGGCGAGCGCGGCCGGCTGGCCGTTCCGGAACGTCGCATCGGAAAGGAAACGCGTGGGGCCATAGCCGCGCAGGTAAGGGATGATCACGCGATAGCCGGCGGATACCAACAGCGGAGCGACGTCGACATAGCTGTAGATGTCGTAGGGCCAGCCGTGCAGCAGGATCACCACCGGACCATCAGCGGGTCCCGCCTCGGCATAGCTGACATTGAGAAGGCCGGCGTCGATCTGCTTCAACGGTCCGAACGAGGTATTCGTGCCCGACCGTGCCGCGGGCAGCGTGGCCTTCTTGGCGCCCTGCGCATGGCTGGGCCCGATCAGGCCGAACTGGGCGGCGGCGAAGGTTCCGGCGGCTACGCCGAAGAAGCGGCGACGGCTTTGGTTGATATTCTGGGACATGGCGATCTCCGGTTCGAACTGGCGACCTTTTGCCCCCTCCCGCCTATCAGCGCTTGGAGACTATCTGGATTTATCCTTCAGATGGCTTTCAGTTGGCTTTGATTTTTGCGACAGGCGCCTTGTGCTAGGTTCGCTGCGACTCCCGTCACAGCCGGCAGGCCATAGAAATTTGCTCTATCATTTCAATAACTTCGTTCTGGATCCCGACCGCCGCGAGCTGCGCCGCGGCGACAGCCTCGTTGCCGTCGAGCCGCAGGTGTTCGATCTCCTGGAATTCCTGATCCGCTCGCGCGACCGCGTCGTCAGCCGCGACGACCTGTTGGCCGCCGTCTGGCGCGGGCGCATCGTCTCGGAGGCGACGCTGAGCAGCCGGCTGAACGCCGCACGCGCGGCCATCGGCGACAATGGCGACGAGCAGCGGCTGATCCGCACGCTCCCGCGCAAGGGCATTCGTTTCGTCGGCGAGGTCCGCGAGCAAGCGGCCGATGAGAGCGCAGGGCCGCCCGTTGCCGCCTTCGAAGGCCCATCAATCGCGGTGCTGCCGTTCACCAATATGAGCGGCGATCCCGAGCAGGAGTATTTTGCCGACGGGGTTGCCGAGGACATCATCACGGCGCTGTCGCGCTGCAGCGGACTGTCCGTGATCGCGCGAAACTCCTCCTTCACCTACAAGGGCAAGGCGGTCGATATCCGCCAGGTCGGCCGCGAGCTCGGCGTCGGCTATGTGCTGGAAGGCAGCGTTCGCCGCGGCGGCGATCGGTTGCGGATCACTGGCCAGCTCATCGACGCAAGCTCGGCCGTCCATCTCTGGGCCGACCGCTTCGACGGCGACGCGAGCGAGGTCTTCGACCTGCAGGACCGCATCACCGAAAGCGTGGTGGCCGCGATCGAGCCGACACTGCACCTCGCCGAGGCCGAGCGCCGCCGGTCCTCTCCGCCGAGCCAGCTCGACGCCTACGACCTGCTGCTGCGCGCCTACAGTCTGCGTTACGAGTTCACCACTGAGAGCATTGCGGCGGCGATCGATTGCCTCGACCAGGCGCTGGCGATCGATCACGCCTACGCGCCGGCAATGGCAGCATCCGCCTATTGCCATGCGCTGCGCCATTTCCAAGGGTGGATCGGGCCGGACGAGGACTATCGCGGCAAGGCCGTCGCGCAGGCCTGGCGCGCGGTCGAACTCGCGCCGAACGATGCGCAGGTGTTGTGGATGGCGGCGTTCGCGATCTGGAACATGGCCGACGAAATCGAGCCGGCGCGCGAATTGTTCAGCCGCTCGCTCGCGATCAATCCGAATTCCGCGATGGCGCTGACGCTCGGCGGCTGGATCGAGGCGATGCGCGGCAATCAGGGCGCCGGCCGTGCCATGATCGAGCGGGCGCAGCGGCTCAATCCTCGCGACCCGCGCGGCTGGTTCGCCTCCGGCGCGCTCTCGATCTGCGCCGTGCTGGACGAGAATTTCCCCGAAGCGATCGCGTGGGCGGAGAAGGCGCTGGCGCAGAACCGCCGCTTCGCGGTGGCGCTGCGCGTCCTCACCGTGGCGCTGGTGAAAACCGGCGAGCGCGACCGCGCAGTACAGGTTGCGCGAGAATTGCTGAAGGTCGAGCCGGAATTTTCGATCGCGGGCTTCCTGTCGCGAATCCCCTTCCCGGTCGAGCCCATGGCGCGGACCTATGCCGAGGCGCTGCGGGCGGCCGGCGTGCCGGAATGAGTCGTCTTCGCTGACTCCTCAAGCGCTCTTTGGTTTCTTAGAGAGGTTCAGTGCCACGGCCTCGCGAATGAGCGCCTTCAACGCCGCTTCATCGATCTTGTCGCCCTCATGGAAATCGATCGCACGCCTGGTGTTGCCTTCGAGGCTGGAGTTGAAGAGGCCTGAAGGGTCCTCCAAGGAGGCGCCCTTAGCGAAAGTCATCTTCACGACGTTCTTGTACGTCTCACCGGTGCAGATAATTCCGGCGTGCTCCCACACCGGAACGCCCCTCCACTTCCACTCCTCGACCACTTCGGGGTCGGCCTGCTTGATGAGATCGCGGACTCGAGCGAGCGTCTCGCCCCGCCAATCACCGAGTTCCTCGATTCTCGCATCGATCAGTTGAGAGGGCGCGCCTACTTCCTTCGAGCCACTCTTGCTCTTGACCATGATGGTTGTCGCTTTCTTTACGGAAGTTTTGCTCGCCATTGCATTCACCCGCAGATGCTCAATCTGTCCGCCCCAGCACCTGTTCCAGATTCGCAAAGAACTGCTGCCACCCGGCGTGGGCGCCGCCGTAGGCCTGCTTCTGATCCGGCCGGAAGCCCGACTGCTCCATGCGCAAATGGGTTCCCGTGTTCGTTGGCGTGAGCGTAAAGGTCACCACACTCTTCAGATTGAACGCAGCATCGTCGTGCGCAAAATTCCAGGTGTAGGACAGCGCCTTGTTCGGCTCGATCGCGAGGACCTCGCAGTCCAGCACGCCGCCCCATTCGCCGCGAAGGTTGAAACGGTGACCTACGACGGGCTTGAAGTCGCTCTTCATGAGCCATTCCTCGATCAGGTGTGGTTGCGTGAGCGCGCGCCAGATCTTTTCCGGCGGATAGGGTATCTCACGTTCGACAATGACGGAGCGCGTTTCGGTCGCAATGGTGGTCATTGGTCCATCCTTTTGAGCAGATCTTCGAGGTGGTCGAACCGGCTTTGCCAGAAGCCGGCCATTTGGCTGGTCCAGTCGATCAGCGGGGCCAACGCGCCGAGCTGCGCGCTGTAGTGCGTCTGGCGGCCTTCGTGGCGGTCGCGCACGAGCCCCGCCTGCTTCAGAACCCCAAGGTGCTTTGAGACCGCCGGTTGCGAGACCCCGGCCAGAGCCGTCAGGGCGCCTACCGTCTGCTCTCCTTCACGGCACAATCGCTCGAAGATCGCCCGCCGGGTCGGATCGGCGAGCGCCCTGAAGAGCTCATCGTGAGCATTCGGCATTTGAGATCGATAACCCGCTGGCTATTGATTGACGTATAACCGGACAGATATGTGTCAGTCAAGGGGCACGTGGAGCGGCATAATTGCTGTCAGCCTAGCCGCCAGCCATATGGAGGGCGCCTCGCACCGCTGCCTGAAATATCCCGTTGGTTATGCATCATGAATTGTCGTTATCGACCAGACGTGGCCGCGGCGTCGCCTAGGAGCCCCCGCCCGGCTCGAGCGCCTCGCCGAGTTCGAGCGGGTTTGCCATGGTCTCGTGCAGCTTTGCCTTGTCGAGCTCGCCCTCTGAAAGACTGATGACGACGCAGGCGACGCCGTTGCCGATCAGGTTGGTCAGCGCGCGGCATTCGCTCATGAACTTGTCGATGCCGACGAGGATGGCGAGCGACTGAATCGGGATGTCAGGCACGATGGACAACGTTGCGGCCAGCGTGATGAAGCCGGCCCCGGTGACGCCGGACGCCCCCTTCGAGGTGATCATGGCGATGCCCAGAATGCCGAGTTCCTGCCAGATCGTCAGAGGCGTGTTGGTCGCCTGTGCCAGGAACAGCGTGGCCAGCGTCATGTAGATGTTGGTGCCGTCGAGATTGAAGCTGTAGCCGGTCGGGATGACGAGGCCGACCACCGAGCGCGAGGCGCCGAGATGCTCCATCTTCTGGATCATCTGCGGCAGCACCGTCTCCGACGACGAGGTGCCGAGCACGATCAACAATTCGTCCTTGATGTAGCCGATGAAGCGGATGATCGAGAATCCCGAGAGCCGCGCGATCGAGCCAAGCACGATCAGGACGAACAGCGCGCTGGTCAAATAGAAGGTGCCGATCAGAGCCACGAGATTCCATAGCGAACCCAGCCCGTAAGCGCCGACGGTGAACGCCATCGCACCGAAGGCGCCGAGCGGCGCGACACGCACGATGATGCGGATCACGCCAAAGAACACTTTGGCCGCCTGGTCGATCGCATATGCAATCGGCTCGCCCGCCTTGCCCATGAAGGCGATGGCAAAGCCTGATAGAATCGAGATCAAGAGCACCTGCAGAAGGTCGCCGCGCGCCAGTGCGCCGAAGAAGCTGTCGGGGATGATCGCCATCAAATGGGCGATGATCCCCTCCTCTTTCGCCTTGGTCACGTAGGTCGCGACCGAACTGGGATCGATTGACGTCGGATCGATGTTGAAGCCCCGCCCCGGCTGCAGCGTCCTGCCGACGATCAGGCCGACCGCCAGCGCCACCGTCGACACGACCTCAAAATAGATCAGCGCCTTCAGGCCGACGCGGCCGACGCGCTTGAGGTCGCCCATCGAGGAGATGCCGTGTACGACAGTGCAGAAGATCACCGGCGCGATCATCATCTTGATCAGCGCGATGAAGCCGTCGCCGAGCGGCTTCATCTCCTTGCCGAGACCGGGATAGAAATGGCCGAGCAGGATGCCAAGCGCGATCGCGATCAGGACCTGGATGTAGAGGACCTTGTACCAGGGGTGGTGATGGGCGGCGGGGCGGATCGCTTCTGCTGTCATGGAGGCTCCGCGGATGGAGGGATCAGGATGGCGCCATCATGGAATGAGGTAGCGCCGCGAACAATGCACGTTCCCGTTCATGGTGCTTTGCGGAATAGTCGACCCTAACGCCGCAACCGTAGCACGTTGCGCGAACATAATCTTTCGAGAAAACCCGACCCTCATCCTGAGGAGCTTGCATAGCAAGCGTCTCGAAGGAATGTGGCCCCGCCTGTGGCCTCGGCCTTCGAGACGGCCGCGGAGCGGCCTCCTCAGGCCGAGGGGAAATATCTGAGTGCGCCGCTCCCTGAGGCCGCGACATCGACCGCACAGACATCCGCGCGCCCTTGTCGTGCTCACGCTGGGTGAGGAAACCAAAGGTCGAACGCTCGAAAGCATCTCGCATTGATCGAGAGCATCGCGGCTACGCAGGCCGCACCGACGCCCGATTGACCCTCCTCGTCACGCGTGAAATATCGTCGTGACGAGCAAAGGGAGAATCACGGCAGATGGCCGCGGACAGGCGAACCCCACGAGCCAGCACCAGCAAGACTGCCAGGTCCAGGAAAAGCCAGCCGGGCTCGCGCGACGTGCCGCGCAGCGTCGACCTCGAACGCGACGAGCGCGATCAGGAGACGTTGACCGACCGCGCCTATCGGCAACTGGAGGAACTGATCGTCACCCTCGCCTTGCCGCCTGAAACCATCCTGTCGGAACAGTCGCTGGCGGCGAAACTGGGCATCGGCCGCACCCCGATCCGCGAGGCGCTGCAGCGTCTGGCCCGCGACGGCCTCGTCGTCATCCTGCCGCGACGGGGCATCCTGGTGTCGCAGATCAACCTCAGGACACAGATGCGCCTGCTCGAAGTGCGCCGCGAACTCGAGCGGCTGATGGCGCGCGGCGCGGCCGAGCGCGCGACGCCGGAGGAAATCGCTCAATTTACGACCATCGCCCGGGAGATGCGCCGCGCCTCCGATGAATCCGACGACATGACCTTCATGCGGCTCGATCGCGCCTTCAACGAACTGGTCAGCCAGGCCGCGAGAAACGAGTTCGCCTCCCGCGCCATGGGCCTGATGCACGGCCTGTCCCGACGCTTCTGGTACCAGCACTATCGCGAAGTCGGCGACCTGCCGCTGTCGGCGCGCCTGCACGCCGACGTCGCCGAGCAGATCGCCGCGCGCGATCCGGAAGCCGCGGCGAAAGCGTCCGATCGCCTGCTCGACTACATCGAAAGCTTCACCCGCAAGACCATTGAGATGTGATCCAGAGCGTTTTCAAGCGAAGTGGGTACCGGTTCGCGTGAAGAAAACGCGTCAAAGAATCTAGAGCACCACGACGCTGCGGATGGCCGTACCGCGCCTCAATGCCTCGAACCCCTCGTTGACTTGTTCGAGCGAGATACGCGCGGTGATCAATTGATCCAGCTTGAGCCGGCCGTCGAGCGCGGCTTGCGCCAGCATCGGAAAGTCGCGCAGCGGCCGCGCGCCGCCATAGCTGGAGCGCCGGATGCGCTTTTCCTGCATCAGCGAACCCCATCGAAACGCGACGTCCTGCGCGACATCGACCTTGCCGAGCCAGATGACCTCGCCGCCCGGCCGCACCACCTCGCTCGTCATCCGAAACGCGCGCGCGCTGCCCGCCGACTCCAGAACGACGTCGACGCCGCGGCCATCGGTCAATTGACGCGAGAGATCGATCACGTCCTCTTTGGCGGCGTTGATCGCATGCGTCGCCCCGAGCTGCTCGGCCAGATCGAGCTTGTTGTCGTCGAGATCGACGGCAATGACGACGCCCGCGCCCGCCATGCGCGCACCCTGCACCGCCGCAAGACCGACCGCGCCGCATCCGATCACCATCACGCTGTCGCCGTAATGGATCGACGCGACGTTGAGCGCGGCACCAACGCCGGTCATGACGCCGCAACCGATCAGGCAGGCTTGGTCGAAGGCAAGCTCCTTCGGCACCACGATCGCCTGCTGCGCCGGCACGATGCAGTGTTCAGCGAGGGCGCCGAGATACATCAGGTGCTTGAGCTCGCGCCCGTCGCCCAATCGGGCGCGGCTGCGTCCATCGAATTGCACCGCGAGCGGCGCCTGTCCCAGATAGGATTCGCAGAGGATCGGCAGGTCGCGATCGCAATAGAAGCAATGCCCGCAATGCGGATTCCAGGAGAGGACGACGTGGTCGCCGACCGCGATGCCACGGGCGTTCGGCCCGACCTGTTCGACGATGCCGGACGCTTCATGACCGAGCAGGATCGGCATCGGATTGCGCAGGCTGCCTTCGATCACCTCGAGATCGGTATGGCAAAGCCCCACCGCCTTGACGCGGACGAGCACGTCTTCGGCCGCGAGTTCGCCCGCCTCGACCGTCTCGATGATGAGCGGCGTTTTCGGCGCGTGCAGCACCGCCGCCTTGTATTTGAGCCCCACTTCCAGATCTCCCGTCCGCCCTGTTTCAGGATGCCGCCCGAACAGCATCCCCATCTTTCCGCAGCGCCGCGAGCGCCGCGTCGATATCGGCAGAGCTCATTTCCCACTCATTGCCGAAATTGGCAACCACCGCCTTCATGTACGGCTCGACCAGAGCCTTTGCCGCGGCGGTATCGCTCAGGTGCTCGGCAAGGATCGCCAGCGACAGTTGTCGCGGCTCTTCCCCCTCATAGCTCCATTCAAAACCGTTCGCGGTGTAGCGGTGCAGATCGAGCCTCTGATCGAGCGGCCGGCCATCCACCGTGACCACGACTCCGTCGATGGTGCGGTCTCCGCAAAACCTTTTCATGCGTGGCTCCTCCCGACACCTTAGAAATTTGAGCATGAAAAACCGGTTTCCACTTTTCCGGATCATGCTCCAGGCGTTAGCCGCCATCTTGCCGCCTTGATAGATTAGTGATATATCATACGCGAATTCGAATGTCATCCAAGTTCGACGTCGGGAGGTCGGCCATGGAACTCACATCAACCGCCATGTCGGATCGGCAGCGCCGTTACCGCGAAACCTATCGGGAGCGGGTCGCCGGCTGGTACAATGGCTGGCTGCACGTCTTCATCATCTACGTGATCGGCATCACCGCGCTCTACATCTATCTCGCCAATGTTCGCGACCTGCGCGCGTGGGAATTGCTCATCGTCCCCGTGACCTTTCTGGGCGCGAATTTCTTCGAGTGGTGGATCCACCGCTACGTGATGCACCGCCCCTCGCAGATCAAGGCGTTCCGCGCGATCTATAACCGCCACACCTTGATGCATCACCAGTTCTTCACCGATCAGGAGATGCGCTTCGCCGATCATCATGACTGGCGCGTGACCTTCTTCCCGCCTTACGCGCTCGCCACCTTCACCCTGATGTCGATCCCGCTTGCGATCGTGGCCGGCACTATCATCTCGGCCAATGTCGGATGGCTCCTGATCGCGACGACAACGTCGATGTACCTGATCTACGAGTTCATGCATTTCTGCTGCCATGTCGAGGAGAACTGGTTCGTCCGCAACGTGCCGATGGTGAATACGATCCGCCGTCACCACACCGCCCATCACGATCAATCGATCATGATGGAGCGGAACATGAACCTCACCTTCCCGATCATGGACTGGCTGCTCGGCACGTCGGATCTCGACCGCGGCCTGCTCGGTCATCTCTTCAACGGCTACGATACACGCTTCGTCAAGCGCAACATGCGCAAGACCGCGCGCACCCCGCGGATCGATCCGGCTGTAAGCTCCGTGCCGGCGGAGTGACAGCCATGGCCGGCATCGAGCCGAACGGCCTCGCGCTGGCGCTGTTCGCGGCAGGCTTCGCAGCCTGCTGCCTGAGCTTCTTCACGCTGGTCGGCATGTTTCCGCGAAGCGCAAGGCCGCAATCGATCGCGGGCGCGTCCGGCGGGGTGCTCGTGCTCGCCAATCTCGCGTTACTCATGATTCTGCTCGCGGGTGTGGCCTCGTTTGCGCACCAGACGCTGCGCTGGACCTCCGTCGTGGTGTTCGGCGGCCTGATCTTCCTGTTCATTCCCGCGGTGTTTCAGGTCATTCCGGGTGCGTGGCGCGACAGCCGCAGCGGGCTTGCCGTGCTTGGGCTTGTCAAGCTCGCAGCGCTCGCGCTGATGCTCTCCCCGCTGCAGGGATTTACCGCCTCATAGAGGAGTGTGCCGATGCCCTTCCCGATCAAGACAGCTCTATCGATCATCGTGCTGCTCGTCGCTTGTGCGGCCTATTTCTACCAGGACTCGATCGGGCAGCACGGTCCGAAGATCGCGATCATGGTGCTCGCTCCGTTCATGGTGATCGCGATGTGGATATTCCCGGAGGTTACGCGGAAGTAAGAGGGTGACGCCTCCCGTTGGTCTCTCAGTAGTTGATCTCCATCCGCAAGCCGCGAACGTCGACCTCCTCGCCGCCGAGACGCGCATTGCTGTCCCGCGCGGCCACCGCGCAGGCGCAGGCATCGATCAAATCGTCGCGTCCGATCCCGGTGCCGTAACGTTGCGCCAGCCAGCGTGAAAGTTTGACAAAGCCGCGCTCGGCCAACAGTCTCAAGCGCTGCTCGCGGCCTCGCTCCGACTTCTTGCCTTCCAGGCGGATCTGCTTGCCGAGATTTCGGAAGATCAGTTCCGGATGCGCCTCGCCGATGGTTGCCTGACGCTCTGGCGTGATGAAATCGTCGACCTCCCTGATCTTGTCCCTGATATTCCAGAGTTGGCAGGACACGCCCATACCCGGGCCCTCGTGATGCCAATAGTAGCGGTTCGCCGAAGCCTGGTCCGCGAACTCCCAAAGGTTGCGCCGCGCGCCGAGAAACACCGAAGCGCCGACCAATTCGCGGGCACGCAGATCGCACGTCCGGTGCCCCTTCATCGTCAGGCCGATCGGCATATCGATCATGGCGCGCTTGTGCGCAGCCGCGAGAAGCCGATCCAGGTGCGGCGAATAGTCGAAGCCGTGGTTACCCTGATCGTCGATCCAGGCCACTACCCAGCCGCCGCGAAAGCCGTCGAGACCGAGATAGCAGGACACATCCGCTCCTTGTTTGTTACGGTTACATTCTACGATGCAACTCTTGACCTTCAATACCAGCATATGCAGCTAGTGTAATTGCGAGCATCTGCAGACGATCGCCGCGGCGGGCGCGACGAAGTCGCATCGGACAACAGGAGACGGACATGCCCCTCGTTCGCATCGATCTTCGCAAGGGCAAGGACGCGGCCTTCCGGCAGGAGATTGGCCGCATCGTGTATGACGCACTCATCAGTGTGGGCGTGCCTGAGAAGGACCGGTTCCAGCTCATCAGCGAGCACGAGGCCGATGGCTTCCTGTTCGATGCCGACTATCTCGGCATCCACCGCACCAACGATCTCGTGATCATCCAGATCACCTGGAACGAGGGCCGCACCTCCGCGCAGAAGCAGGCGCTCTACAAGGCGATCGCCGACGGCCTGCACACCGCGCTCGGGCTACGCCGCGAGGACATCTTCATCAACCTCGTCGAGGTCAAGAAGGAGAACTGGTCGTTCGGCAACGGCATCGCCCAGTACGCGAGCTAACCGGGCACGTTCTCAGGGCGCTCCGCGTGCCCTTGCCATCATCCATCGACATCAGCACTATCCTCTCGCATTTCGAGAAAATGCGGAGGCGGTTCGATGGAAGAAATCGAGGCCTTTCTGGCTGTTATCGAGACCGGCAGCCAGACGGCGGCGGCGCGCCGGCTCGGCCGGTCCGTGCAGGCCGTCAATCGCTCACTGCTGGCGCTGGAGCATAGTGTCGGCGTCGAACTCATCAGGCGCACCACGCGAAAATCCTTCGCCACCGAAGCTGGCCTTGCGTTCTATCGGCGCGTCAAGCCGGCGTTCTCCGAAATCAGCGAGGCGCGCCTGGAAGCGGCGCGCCGGCGCGCCGAGCCATCGGGACTGCTCCGCGTTACCGCGCCGGTCCTGTTCGGCTCGACTTTTGTCGCGCCCGCGCTTGCGGACTTCATCGCGCGCTATCCGCGCATCAAGGCCGACCTGCAAGGATCAGACCGCCCGATCGATGTCGTCGGCGGCGGTTTCGATCTTGCGATCAGAATAAGAGACCTGCCGGACTCCTCGCTGAAAGCACGCCGTCTCGGCGAGCTTCGCACCGTCGTCTACGCCGCGCCCGGCTATCTCGATCGCCATGGCCATCCACGCCATCCCGACGACCTCGTCCGCCACCAATGCATCCTGCACGGCACAGCCGAAGCCGAGACGCAAGCGTGGCGGTTCCAGGTGCGCGGCCGTCTCAGGAATGTGCGCGTGAGCGGTTGCTTCCGCACCGACAATGTCGCTGCGGCGCATGCCGCCGCCTGCCATGGCCTTGGCATCGGATACGGTCCGTTCTGGCAGATCGCCGAACTGTTCGATCGCGGTGCGCTGGAGATATTGCTCGAAGAGTTCGAGGCTCCGCGGATTCCGATCCACGCGGTGTTCCCACCGAGCGGCATGCCACCAGCGAAGACGCGGCTGTTCGCCGACCTGCTCGTGGAACGCCTGAAGCGCGAACGCCTCTAACCTGATTTTCTCGATTTTCGGGAAGGTCAATTCTGCGCAGCGCTGATTGTCTCTCAGGCTCCGCGAACTCAACTTAGGGGCGGCTCAGCGCTGAATTCGCCTTGCCAGGCTTTTCAAATCGAGGAGCACGTCATGTCTCCCGACAGACGCACCCTGCTGCGTGCAGGCCTTGGCCTTACCGCGGCATTCGCTTCCGGTACTCAGATGAACACACCAGCACAAGCCAATTCGAACGACCGATCGCGGCTCAAGGGCGAACTCAGTCACGACGAGGCGGTTCGCGCCGCGGCGGCGGATGACTTCGGCCGGATCATTCGCAAAGAGCCGCGCGCGGTCTTGAAGCCAGCCGAGAGCGAAGACATCGCGACCGTGATGCGATGGGCAGCCGAGCGAGGATTGAAGGTCGCAGCGCGCGGCCAGGGCCATTCGACCTACGGCCGTTCGCTGACTGACGGCATCGTCGTCGATATGCGCGGGCTCAATCGCATCGGCGACGTCGAGGCTGACCGCATCGTGGTCGAGGCCGGAGCGACGTGAGCGTCACGAGAGGATCGCCGTGCCCGGCCTTGACTTGCGCGGAATGCTTTGGATTGCCCGATCGGGGTGATT
>NZ_JBEGDB010000558.1:0-1821 GCF_043638955.1 Bradyrhizobium sp. 31Argb
AGCCACAAAATGCTCCAGGCCAGATGGAACAACGACTTCCTTCTCCGCGCCCTCGCCCATATGCGATAGCCCTACTGTTCGCCCGGGGTCTGGCCGGCGTCTGCGCCTCGCTCATCCTCGGGCTCATCGCCTTCGGAAACCGCCAATCGCTCGAGGTCCCGCGCGAAGCCGTGCCGCGGCTATTGTTCGCGTCCTTCACCAATGTGTTCGCCTGGATGGGCTTTGGCACCATCGCCATGAAATTCGTCACCGTCGGCGAAGGCGCGCTGATCATCTATACGATGCCGATCTGGGCGATGCTGTTCGCCTGGCCGTTTCTGCATCAGCGCCCGACCATCGGGGATGTTGCCGCGCTGGTATTGGGTGTGGCCGGTGTTGCGCTGCTTCTTGGCGCCAACGGTTATGCCTTCGATCGGGGCAAGCTGATCGGGATCGCCCTTTCCCTGTCTTGCGCGATCCTGTTCGCGCTCGGCAATGTCCTTAGCCGCAAACCGTTGCCGATGCCTTCGCTCGCTGTCGTCGCCTGGCAGGTCGGCCTCGGGTGCCTCGCGATGCTGATCCTCGGCGTCCTGTTCGAGCGCCCGAACTATGCGGCAATATCGCCGGGCGGAATTGCCTCGTTCGTCTACATGACGCTGGTGCCGATGGGCGTCTGCTATCTCACCTGGTTCGAGACCCTGCGGCGCCTGCCGCCGGTGTCGGCTTCGACCGGCATGCTGCTCGTGCCCGTGCTGGCCGTGATCGCGGCGGCCGCGATCCTCGGCGAGCCGCTGGGCCTGAGGGAAGTTGCCGCAATGGCGCTGACTCTCGGCGGTGTCACGCTGGCATTGCAGAAAGTGTGACCGGGACAAAAAAGTAGAGCGCGACCGGCATCACCACGGTCGCGCCCTACATCGCCGGTCAATGGGGCAGGGGGAATAACCGGCTTTCAGAACGACGCGGATCGCGAAAAAACGTTCCGAGATTCCGGAAATAATTTTGAACACGGTTAAGTGATCCGCAGACATACGAACGGGGGCGTTTCGTTCGAGTTGTGTTCGTGATCGCCATGGGGCGAGGGATGAATCGTCATGTCACAGATATTGAAGGGAATTTTAGGTGCGCTCGCCGTTTCTCTGACCTTCGGCGCCGTGCAATTTGCCTCCGGGCATGATCTCATCGGGGGCCACAGCCTCATTACCTCCACCAAGGCGGAACACGACGTCAACCGTACGGCGAAGGCCGACCGGGCGGCAGTTCCGGCAGCCACCAGCAAAACCGAAACCATTTCGCTGAAGCTCGACAGCCTGGCCGAGACCTCGGTCGTGATCCGCGTTCCCGTCGTCAGGGACGAGGCGCGCAGCCGCCCCAAGCCGCCCGCGCTGATCAAATCCGGCGAGCGCAGGATGACGGTCGCCTGCGAGCCCGTGGTGAGCGTGCTGACCGAAGTAGCAAAGCGCCTGCAGCCCGGCCGCTGCGTCACCTGAGCCGATCGTTCTCTCGCTCCATCCGTCATTCCGGGGCGCGACGAAGTCGTGAGCTGTATGTGCAATTGCGCATCAGAGAATCCATTTCGCCATTTGTGTAAGCGGCAAAATGGATTCCGGGCTCATCGCTTCGCGATGCCCCGGAATGACTGAAGAAAATTCGCCAGCGATTCCAAAGTGATTTGGCCCATCCAGCCCTCGCGCGAGAAATAAATCGCTTAACCCGTCGGGCAAATCAGCACTATGACTCCGCGCGTCTCACCCAGATGAGGGGCGGCTCGCGATCGTCACGAACGTTGCGGTGAGATGCGGTGGACGCGGGTGTCGCGACTGACGAGCGTGACATCAGCGGACG
>NZ_JBEGDB010000559.1:0-1820 GCF_043638955.1 Bradyrhizobium sp. 31Argb
GGGACCGTCTAATCGCGGTTTTCTAACCCCCGGCTTGGGATCAAGGGGATTATCGTCGGCGGGGGCGCACCGCGGACCTAGTCTGCGTGGGCATTGTGGCATCGAACAATCATGATGAAGCACCCGACGCCGGGCTCAACTGCGAGCTTGAGCACATCTTCGGGGCAATGGGACAACGTGAGCTTGAGCGCCTGACCATCGACGCCATTCGCGAATACCGCGCGAGTATTGCGCTCGCCGAGACGGCCCGATTGCAGCGGCTAGCCGCAGAGGCTGACACTGCCTCTTGTCCCGCAGGTCGAGCAGAGCTCCAACGAATGCATGACCATGCTGAGACCGAGCATCGGGCGCGTCAGCTTGTTCTCAACAGCCTGATCGATCGCCTCGGCTACGTTCCCAAAGTTCCCGCCGGATAATCGTCATGGTAACGAGCTCCCGGCCGGGCGTCGTCGCATAACCTTCGGTCGCGAAGAGCAGGTCGTCGTCCGGTAGTGTCGCGGTGGACTAGATCAACTTCTTCTCCATGGCGATGCGGACGGCTTGCTGAAGATTGCTGGCGCCGAGTTTGTCGCGTGCATTATTCAGATAGCATTGGACCGTTCGTGGCCTGATCCCAAGCAAGTCTGCGATCACATTCATTGACTTGCCGTGTGACGACCAGCTGAGCGAGGTCGCTTCCTGCCTCGACAACGTCACATTCCCTGTTTTGAGGGACGACCCGGACGCTAGGCTGAGGCGGACGTGAATATAGGCAAGCGCCAATGCCGCCTGCATCGGATCCCATGGCGGGACTTCGACCCGCTGCCGATCAGATGCGAGCGTGATCATCGCGGTTCGGCCATAGCTTGATCTGATCGGAATGGAAACCCCGGAACGGATGCCGAAGTCAGTTGCCTCCGAATAGAACTGCTTGATTTCGCGCGAGCTCCGGCGCACGTCGCACTCCTCCGCTGACCAGGCGAACATCCGCATGCTGCGGCGCTTGGCGGTCGTCACGACCGGGTCGATGATCGTATAACGCTTTGCAAAATAGAGGTTCAACCACTCCGCAGGATAGTCGCTGAAGGCAACCGCATCATCGCCGTGAACATGAATGTAGGCATAGCGCTCAAAGCCGGATGAGACAGTAAAACTCTTGATCGCGTTGCGAATGGAGCGCTCGTCGCGTGCCAAATCGACAGCGTCGATCAACCCCTGTAACTGACCATCCAATCTGAGTTCCTCCTCTTCAACTTCCAAGCAAAGCGATCGACCTTTGCTCGTTGCAGGAGCATCCGATTCTGTCATTATTTTGATTTAGTCAGCTTTTCGGAGCGACGCGACGGAATTCAACCTATTTCTCGCTTGCCCTGCTGATCTTCATCCGATTTGTCCTGCGCCAGCCATGAAAGCCACGAAGCGATTCGAGATCTCGTCCTCGCCGCAGTGGCGGCGGTTGACACGCTGCGGGTCCACCGCCAACAGGAGCGCCTTTCATGCTCAAGATGGACGCAGTTAATCTCCGCAAGAAGAGCTGGATGATGCGTTATCTGCGCTGGCTTCAGGAACAGCAGTTCGATCATCCCGCACAGATCGCGCTTCAGGAGATGGTCGAAGCAGTTTCGTATTTTCAGGGAGCGGGTCGAGCGTCCGGAACGCACGATCGAAGAGTTTTGTCCCCTTGGGCTCTGGAACCGCTCGTACGGGCGTTGCAGACCTTGCGGGGATCAATCGGATCGTCGTGATGACATCGCCACCACGACGAGCTAGGGTCTGTTGGGATTCAGGATTCTCATTCGTGCTTGGCTGTGATTCAAGCTTTGGATGGAACGATTCGTTTT
>NZ_JBEGDB010000560.1:0-1804 GCF_043638955.1 Bradyrhizobium sp. 31Argb
GACGACCTGACGCGGCGATACGAAGCCCTTTGTGCCCATTACGGCATGCTCCCCACCCGCAACAATCGCGGTATCGCCCACGAGAACGGCTCGATCGAAGGATCCCACGGTCATCTCAAGCGAGCAATTGCCGACGCCTTGCTGCTGCGCGGAACTGCCGACTTCGACGATCTTGCCACCTATCGCGGCTTCGTCGACGAGATCACCAGCCGCCGCAATGCCCGCAACGCCAAGCGGATCGATAGCGAGCGTGTGGCGTTGCAGGAGCTGCCCGATCGCCGCACCTCGGACTACGAAGAGGTGATCGTCCGCGTGACGTCATCCGGCGGCTTTACCCTGCGCAAGGTGTTCTACACCGTGCCATCGCGCTTGATCGGCCATCGGCTGCGGGCGCGCCTCTACGATGATCACCTCGATGTGTTCGTCGGCGGAACGCATCTCTTTACCTTGCCGCGCGGCCGGCCGCATCCCAGCGGCAAATACGACCAGGTCGTCGATTATCGGCACGTGATCCATTCTCTGCGGCGCAAGCCGATGGCGCTTCTCAATCTGGTCTACCGGGACAGGCTGTTCCCGCGAGAGGGCTATCGGAGAACCTTCGACCGATTGCGCGAACGCTTGCCGGACAAGAAGGCCTGCCGGATCATGGTCGACCTCCTCGCGCTCGCTCATGACCGCGGCTGCGAGGCCGAACTCGCCGATCAGCTCGCGGCTGATCTTGACGCCGGCCGACTGCCCGACCTCAACCGGCTGCGCGCTCACTTCGCCCCCGATCCCGCCCAGTTGCCGAACGTCGTGGTGCACCTCGCGCCGCTTGCGACCTATGAATGCCTCATCGGTACCGGCGAGATCGGAGGTGCCGCATGAGTACGGCAAACACCGTTGATACCGCGCGCCTCAATCTGTTGCTCAACGAGCTCCGGCTGCCTGCCATCAAGGTGCTGTGGGCGCAATTTGCCGAACAGTCCGACAAGGAAGGTTGGCCGGCCGGCCGCTTCCTCGCGACCATCGCCGAGCACGAGATCGCCGAACGCGGCCGCCGTCGGATCGAGCGGCACCTCATCGAGGCACGGCTGCCCGCCGGAAAGACCTTCGACAGCTTCGACTTCGACGCCGTGCCGATGATCTCCAGGGCGCAAGTGATGGCGCTCGCCGCCGGCGATGGCTGGCTGGGCAAGGGCGCCAATCTGCTCCTGTTCGGTCCTCCCGGCGGCGGCAAGAGCCATTTGGCGGCAGCTCTCGGTCTCGCCCTGATCGAGAACGGATGGCGGGTTCTCTTCTCCAGGACCACGGACCTCGTCCAGAAGCTGCAGGTGGCGCGGCGCGAACTCAACCTCGAGGCGGCCATCAACCGCCTCGATCGCTTCGATCTCCTGATCCTCGATGATCTTGCTTACGTCACCAAAGACCAGGCCGAGACCAGCGTGCTGTTCGAGCTCATCAGCGCCCGCTATGAGCGCCGCTCGATGCTGATCACCGCCAATCAGCCCTTCGGCGAATGGAACAAGGTCTTCCCGGACCCCGCCATGACGCTCGCGGCTATCGATCGGCTCGTCCATCACGCAACCATCGTCGAGATGAATGTCGAAAGCTATCGTCGGCGCTCAGCCCTCGAGCGAAAACGAGGTCCAGGACGCCCAACCTCGCATGCGACACCCAAAACCGTCGCTGATTGACGCTCCGCGACAATCAAACTTCAACAAAACTCTTGCGCGCGACAATCAGCGCGGCAATCATCACCTCGCTGCGACACTGACTCGTCATCCAGATTGCCGCGCCTTCCCATCCAGATCGACGCGCTACA
>NZ_JBEGDB010000561.1:0-1792 GCF_043638955.1 Bradyrhizobium sp. 31Argb
TCCTCCTTGCCGACCAGTTGACCTGTTACCCATGTCGCCGGTCTATTCTGTTACCCATGTAGCCGGTCAGGACCACCCGCGCCACCTTCTCCCACAAGGGGAGAAGGGAAGAGCCTCCTCACTCCGGCAGATTGTTCACCTTCTTCACCCAGGCGCGGACGTCGGCGAGGACGTCGGGCAACACGGCCTTGACGTCCTGCACGGTCATGCCGGCCTTGATGCGGGGATCGTAGAGCAGGTTGAGGATGTACTGGTCGTAGACGTCGAAATAGCCCATCGAGACGTTGTCGTTGAACATGGTCCAGGGCACGCTGGAGGTGTCGTTGATCGGGCCGAGCGACTGCAGCAGTTCCTCATAGGCGCAATCGAAGAAGACGAAGTCGCCGTTGTCGACCGTGAGGATCACGTCCGAATGCTCGATCTCGAAATTGTCGTTCTTGCGAAAGCCGCTCAGGCATTGCGGGTCGAGCGAGGAGCGGATCTCTTTCGCCCGCTCGCTGCCATAGAAGGTCGTGATGGTGCGATAGAGATCGCGGTCGCGTACCAGCTTCACCCTCACATTGGCGATCTCGCTGCTCTCGGTCATGGCGATGTCGAGATGCTGGACCTTGGCGGCGATGTCGCCGACGATCTTTCCGAGCTGCGCCTTGCGGTCGGCGCGGGTGCCATCGGCGAACACCCTGATCGGGGAGTCATATTTGCGGATGCGGTCGACGCGGCCGGCGAGGTGGTACTCGGCGCCGAACGCCGTCTTCATGAAGCCTTCGATGATCTCGCTATCGGTGAAGGCTTTCTTCTCGTTGCGCTGACGCGCGGCGATCGATGGGTTCTCGCCCGACCATGCCGGCGGCGCAACGAGGCCGGGCATGATCGCGGCCGGGGCGATTGCAAGGACGAGGACAGCCAGGATACGGCGAAGCGTGCACATCGCTATAACGCTGCCGCAATCACGGTGCGCGCGCAAGCTTGCTTGCGCATGGCAGCGCTGGTTCCCGTACCGTCCTAATTCTTGACGACGACAGTGGTGCCGACGGAAACGCGGCTATAGAGATCCACCACATCCTCGTTGGTCATGCGGAAGCAGCCCGACGACACCGCCTGTCCAATCGTCTCCGGCTCGTTGGAGCCGTGGATGCGGTAGAGCGTCGAGCCGAGATACATGGCGCGGGCGCCGAGCGGATTTTCGACGCCGCCGGCCATGTGGCGCGGCAGGTCGGGGCGGCGCCGCAGCATCTGCGCCGGCGGCGTCCAGCTCGGCCATTCCTTCTTGGCGGTGATGCGATGGGTTCCGCTCCAGCGGAAACCGTCGCGGCCAACCCCGATGCCATAGCGCAGCGCCTGGCCGTCATCGAGGACGAGATAGAGCCGTCGCTCGGCGGTGTTGATGATGATGGTGCCCGGCGCATAATGGCTCGGATACATCACGGTCGCCCGTTGGATCGGGCTCGCGCCGGTACCGAAGAAGTTCGGGCCGCCGCCCATGATGTCGCGGGTGTCGAAGAATTGGGCCTGCGCCTGACCGGCGCCTCCCAGCATCAAGAGCGCCGCCGCCAGCAAAACCCTGCCCCGTGTCATTGCCTTCCTCGCGTTATTTCCAGCCTCACGAAAGTGAGGCCATAAGTTGTTCGAATGCGCAACCCACGCCGCCGTGAGCAACGGATTTTCGGACACCGCGGTTAAAAAAGGCAACACATCGGAAACGATGGCAGCAATGTCCCGCTAGGCCGTGTGGACAGTTACCTTATCCAGAGCAGAGTGGCGGCAATGGCGACGACGGCGAAGTAGTTTCGCG
>NZ_JBEGDB010000562.1:0-1791 GCF_043638955.1 Bradyrhizobium sp. 31Argb
CGCGAAACTACTTCGCCGTCGTCGCCATTGCCGCCACTCTGCTCTGGATAAGGTAACTGTCCACACGGCCTAGGCGACCAGATTGATATTGCCGCCGACGCCGGAGGCCAGGTTGGCCGTGGATGGGGCACCCAAGAGCGTCTGGACCGCGGATTTCTCGGCGTCCGCATTGGATTTGATGATCGAGGTCTGAATCTGCGACTGCAGGCCGCCGGCCTGCATGGCCAGAATGCCCGAGACCATGCTCATCATGTCCATACGCGGTACTCCTCTGTCGGCACGGCGATAGCGCGAGAACGTTAAAGCTTGGTGTTGCAGACCGCCTTACGCGGGCTCGTCGTTTTCATAGCGCAGCAAATCGCCCGGCTGGCACTTGAGATAGGCGCAGATCCGCTCCAGCGTATCGAACCTGACACCCTTCACCTTTCCTTGCTTGAGCAGGGAAAGGTTGGCTTCGGTGATGCCGACATATTCGGCAAGCTCCTTCGATTTGACGTTGCGCTCGGCCAGCATCACGTTCAGCCGGACTCGGATCGGCATGTTTGCCTCAGACGAATTGAGCGTTCTCTTCGGCGATCGAACTGGCTTCCGCGAGCACCCAGGCCGTCACGGAAACCAGGCCGGCAAACAGCAACGCCAACAGCGAATCGGAGCTGAGATTGATGACGAGGTCTTTGCCCTGCGCGTAGGTCTGCGAGCTCAGCACCACCGAGAGCGCGGCCCCGACGACCGGTTTCAGCACCGCCGAAGCAAGCATCGCGGTCGCGAGACCACGCAATCGGCTGCTGTTCTCGGGCGTGAAGAAGCGATTCGCCGCGAACGACTCGAAACACCGGCGAGCCTGCAACAATCCCCAGATCAGGCACGCCAGCGGCACGGCTGAAATCGCCAGGCCTGCCAGGCGGACAGGCCAGCCGATCGGGCGGATCGCGATGCCGCCCAGCCGCGCGTCGCGCAGGATGGCCTCATCGGTGCTGACCATCCAGTACGCCGCCAGTGCCACGGCCAGGACGATTGAAACACCCATGCATGAACGGGCCAGGATGCGGCTGACGACGCGGATGCGCTCGAGCCGCTTTGGCCGCGGCCCCGGCTGGGAAAGCTCCGGCGACAAGGATGTGATCATGCTGAACCTCCGACGGGGTCGTTGACGTTGTATTATCGTTTTACGATAATAATTATCTGCAAGTCAACATCAGAGCTCGGAGTAAAATCATGCTCAATCGTCTCACTGCCGGTATCGCGAGCGTTTTCGTTTTGATCGCGGCTGCCCATGCCCAGCCATCCACGTCCCGCGCGCAGATCTCCGTCGCACAGGTGAAAGCGATGCTGGACCAGGCCGCCACAAATCCGACCGCGCGCCAGGTGCTGACGGCCTATCTTGCCGCTGCCGGCGAAACCGCCGGATGGCTCCTTGATGCCGCGCGCGATCAAGGTTTGCCGCTGCCGCCCTGCGCGCGGCGGCTCACACTTGATGCGAAAAATGCGCGTGAGGCGATCGAGGGCGTGCCCAATACGGTGCCATCAACCGAGACTGCAGCCACGCCCCTCATCGTGCGCGACATGCTCAAGCGCGCCGGATGCCGCCTGACCGATTAGTCTTTCTCGATGCGCCGATGTGTAGGGTGGGCAAAGCGAAGCGTGCCCACCATCAAGAGCATTTCGCGCAATGGTGGTGGGCACGCTTCGCTTTGCCCACCCTACAAATCGCGGAGACGCTAGGCCGTGTGGACAGTTACCTTATCCAGAGCAGAGTGGCGGCAATGGCGACGACGGCGAAGTAGTTTCGCG
>NZ_JBEGDB010000563.1:0-1790 GCF_043638955.1 Bradyrhizobium sp. 31Argb
GTGACGAAACAATCCACGAGATCTTCCTAGCCGACCAGATCAGCCCTCAGTGCGTGGTCGCCGGATGACGCTCACCTTCAAGGACCAGAAAAATAGTAATGCTTTAACATACCGCTCGATATCGTCGCTATCTATAGCGAGTGTCACACCAAGGACCGAATGCGGACCAATCGTAAAATTGTCCTTGAAGCGTTCAGGATCAACGACCCGCGCGCCCATTGCTTTGAGATCGTCGTATGATCTTCCTTCACCGTGCTTTACGACGTTCGCTACTAGACGCAGTTCCTTGATGGCAGGTGCGTTGAAAGCTAACTGGAGCGCTGTTTGGCCGCTATCCGCGCATCGGGGTCGATCCAATGCTTCAATTGCAGCAGCAGCGTCCTCCCATCGATCTATTTTTTTGACGAGATTTTGTCTCAGTTCGTGGTTGAGAAATCGATAGAGTTGCTTCTCAAAGAGATGAAATAAACCAGCTACGCCTGTCGCCAGAAAGACCGTGCGTAACTCCGTGAATTGTAAGGTGTGCTCCCTACTATGTTCATAAGCGGCCTCTATCGCCGTCCCATAATCATCTGGGCCCCAATAGGACGCGTTCAATACTTCGTCCGCTGCCCGCTTCTGTTCTCCATCTAGGTCGTCAAAAATCGGCATCACGCGTGATTTTAGAATGTCAGCGTAGTGCTGGATCGGAGAACCAAACCGCGACATGTTCCAAGATCCAAAACAGACAACCGGATCAGAATATCGGGGTAAATCTTCGTCAGACATGAGGCTTTGACCATCGCGGTAAAGGACGCAATTATGCACGCCCCTAACAATCTGGCTATCAAGCACAACCGTGTATTTGGCAAACGCTGACATGGAGATTATTACGCTACCGCCAGCTGGTCTTTGCAATTGACGAGGATCGCCGTGCCCATCTACCATTTCCTTCGCCCGCCCGGCATCAAAGCCCCGCCGCTCTCCTTCGCCACACGTGTCGAACCACAATGACCAACAGTCTGACCGGCGTCTGGGACGGCAGCTATATTCAGCCGCAAGCTGGAATGGTCACGTTTCTGGCGACGCTTATCGAAGCCGGTGGCGCCCTCGGCGGAAGCGTGACCGAACCCTGCATGATGCCGGGCTGCCCGTTGAGCACCCACAACGCTTCGATTGCCGGTCAGCGATCGGGCAGCGCAGTTTCGTTCGTTAAGCGCTACGAGCCGCCTGGCTACGGCTATGACACGGTGCAGTATGAAGGCGTGGTCAATGCTGAGGCCACGGAGATTGATGGGCGCTGGAGGCTGCCGGGCTCGACGCTGTCGGGAACATTTCTGATGGTCCGCTCGACCAAGCCCGCACAATCGATCGCAACCGAAGAACGGACCAAGGAGCCGGCGCGCTAGCATTAGCCGTATGAGCACGCGATATCCGGGTGATGTGGCTTCCGGGCTTACACTGCTCGATGCGGGAGCAGGTCAAGGAGGATATCGGGCTTGTGAGGGGCGGCCCCGAGTCCGAGACTTGGTCTAAACACCCACAGCGGAGAGAACGGCCGGGCACTTGCCCGGCCGTTCTGTTGCAGCCGTGGCGCGCCTATAGCGTGGTGCTTGGTTGAATGGGCGGTGAGTTCACGTCACCTCTCCCGCTTGCGGGAGAGGGAGCGCAGCGTTCATCGCGGATACAATTCGACCTGATCTCATCATGCTCTAAGAAGTGATCGAACCTGAAGAGTGTTCGCCGTCGAGACCTTTGAGACAAATTGAAGGATTTTGCGGAGGGAGGATTTCTGGTTCATCGTAGCCACC
>NZ_JBEGDB010000564.1:0-1788 GCF_043638955.1 Bradyrhizobium sp. 31Argb
CCGAACCGCCGGATACGGACCCGTACGTCCGGTGGTGTGGGAGGGGCGAAGCCGCGAGGCTTCCCCCTATCCCGATCTCCTCACCATGAGGGGGCACATCAGTGCCAGCCTCATAATCGCGGCGCACGCCGCCGGCGACCGTCACGCACACCCGCCATTAACCCCTCGTCCACCACCGCGGCGGCGGACGGCCGGTAACCAAATCCCTTAACAGACCATCAACCCGATCCCGACAAGTCTTACGACTTTGTTAGGGAGATTGCCGATGGAAGCCTTTGCTCTTGAATTCGTGGGAATGGCGATGGTGGCTCTCTGCCTTGTCGTGCTCGCAATGCCCGCCGCACGGCGGCCCTCCAAGCATGGGCGTCACGAGTAGGGCGGCCGCCCGACCACTGTTTTCGCCCGGCCGGCGCCTCCGCGGCCTGTTCCCCGCGGTCTGACCTGAGCCTATGCAGGGCCAGAATTGCAGCCAAGCCCCTTGACATACCTGCGCTTTCGGCAGAACGCGTGTCGGAAGCGTCATGGACTGTTCATGGATCTGATTAACACCACCTGGGAACTGCAGGCGGCCTGCGACCGCTTGGCCGCCCACCCCGTCATCACCGTCGACACCGAGTTCCTGCGGGAGACGACCTACTACCCCCTACTCTGCGTGCTGCAAATGGCGAGTCCGGATGAGGCCGTCGTGATCGACGCGCTCGCCCCCGGCATCGACCTGACACCTTTCTTCGAGTTGATGGCCAACGAGCAGGTGCTGAAGGTGTTCCACGCCGCCCGGCAGGACATCGAGATCGTCTGGCACCGCGCCAACACCATCCCGCACCCGATCTTCGACACACAGGTTGCGGCCATGGTGCTCGGCTATGGCGACAGCATCGCCTATGACCAGCTCGTCGAGCGCATCACCGGCCATCGGCCGGACAAGACCCACCGCTTCACCGACTGGTCGCGCCGGCCGCTCAGCGCCGAGCAGACTCAATACGCCGTCGCCGACGTCACGCATTTGCGCGACGTCTTCACCGCGCTCGACGCGGACCTGAAGAAGCGCGGCCGCAACGACTGGGTCAGCGAGGAGATGGAGATCCTGACCTCGCCCCGCACCTACGACTTCCATCCGGAGCGCGCCTGGGAGCGGCTGAAAACCAGGGTGCGGAAGCCGCGCGAGCTCGCGGTGCTGATCGAGGTCGCCGCGTGGCGCGAGCAGGAGGCGCAGAGCCGCGACGTGCCGCGCTCGCGCGTGCTGAAGGACGAGGCGGTCGGCGATATCGCAACACATGCGCCGACGTCGTTGGACAAGCTTGCCAACCTGCGCTCGCTGCCGAAAGGATTCGAGCGCTCGAAATGGGGCACGGACATCATCGCCGCCGTGCAGCGCGGGCTCGCCCGCGATTTCGCGAAACTGCCGAAGATCGAGAAGCCGCGCAACAATTCCAATGGTGCAGCGATCGTCGAACTGTTGAAGGTGCTGCTCAGGATGACGTCGGAGCGACACGCGGTCGCAAGCAAGGTGATCGCGACCGTCGACGATCTCGAGCAGATCGCCGCCGACGATCATGCCGACGTCGCCGCCCTGCACGGCTGGCGGCGCGAATTATTCGGCGAAGCGGCGCTCAAGCTCAAGCACGGCCGGCTGGCGCTTGCAATCGACAAGGGACGCGTAGTCAAGGTGGAACGCGCCAAGGAGTAACGGGGTAGTTATCGCCTTGCGCAGACCTAGGCCGTGTGGACTCTTGGGATTCTCAAATCAGATTGAACGTGATTCAAGGCTTTCTTTTAGGAGGAAGCCTT
>NZ_JBEGDB010000565.1:0-1776 GCF_043638955.1 Bradyrhizobium sp. 31Argb
TTCGCCCACCCCATCTGCGTCCCATCGGCTATGTGTTTCAGGAGCCGAGTCTTTTTCCTCATTTGTCGGTCAGGCGCAACTTGCTTTACGGTGCGCCCAAACCGAAGCCAACGCCGATCGCGTTTGATGAGGTGGTCGAACTGCTCGAGATAGCTCCGTTGCTCGACCGCTCTCCCTCACATCTGTCCGGCGGCGAGCGGCAGCGCGTCGCCATGGGTCGCGCGCTGTTGTCTCAGCCCAGACTGCTTGTGATGGACGAGCCGCTTGGCGCGCTCGACCGCTGCGCCAGACGTGAGATTCTGCCGATCATCGAGCGCCTGCCCGAGAAGCTCGCGCTGCCGATGATCTACATCGGCCATGACATGGCGGAGATCGAACATTTTGCCGATTATCTCGTCATGATGGAGCGCGGCGTAGTGACCGCGGCCGGACCGCTGCAAGTCTTACAGAGAGATCCCGCGCTGCCGCTAGCGGCAAGCCGCGAAGCCGCCGTCAGCCTTGATGCCGTTGTCAGCGGCTATGATGGGCGCTATGGGCTACTCATTCTCCGCCTCAAAGGGGCGCGGCTGTTGGTGCCGGCGCCGCCGTTTGCACCCGGCGTGCACCAACGGCTGCGCATTGGAGCGAGCGACGTCAGCGTGGCGCGCGAGGCGCCACGCGCAGGCTCCATGATTAATGTCTTTCCGGCGCGCATCAGAGCCTGTTTGCCGCTCGGCGCGGCTGAGATCACGCTGGTTCTTGCGCTCGGCACCGGGGGCTCGGGCACGGAGATTTTGGCCCGCATCACGCGTTTCTCCTTTGATTCCCTTGGGCTAAAGGATGGGATGGACGTATTCGCGCAGCTCAAGCACGTCTCGCTGCTCTCGGCCTCTGAACCGCCATTGCAAATCGTGACGACCTCCAGGCCAGCAGCAGATCCTGGGCAGGCAAGCGCCGCGGCGTGAAACGAGCAAGCTCGCTCGAGAGGCGAGCGGCATCATCTTGAGGCTACATTTCATTGTGCCACGCAGGCGGAGTTGAAGAGGCCGATATCGCAAGCCGGACGAGGCGGCCGAGCCATTGGACGGGGCACGCTGGCAACCTATGTGCGTGTCAAGCAAAGGCCCGCGCCATGTTTCTCGAACCGCACGCCGATTGCTGGGATGAGAAGCAAGAGCCGCCGCGGCTAACGCGTTCCCAGTGGCGTCCGGATTTCCCGATGAGGCTTGCCGATTGATCCTCATCAATTCAGTTCTGACCCTGTTTGTGGTCGGAAATGCAGGAGCGGCGGAGGTCGACGCGGCGGTCGCCGCGAACTTCACCGCGCCGGCCAAGGAGCTGCAGCGCCGTTTAAGCCGAAGACCGGGCGAGGCCAAGCTTTGGCGCGAGCGGACAGCTTACAGCCAGGTGACGCAACGGGCGCCCTTTGAGCTATTTCTCCGCCCGACGAGGCCGCCCGAGCAATCTGGTCGAGAACGGTCTTGCGTTCAGGAAAGCCGGTTCACCTATGCGACCTATAATCTCGTGCTGTGCAGTTCAACTCCGAAGTTCGTGAACGAGGCTTTCGCAAAACCTCGATCCATAATCCGGCTGCTGCGCGTTATAGCGCAGCCACTGAGCACGCTGTGAAAGCGCTCGGCGCCTGTGAATTGACGCAGCCGAAGCTGGTCGCGGGATCCTCGCATCTCCCTGGGCCGGAAGCACCCCTCACCTTCCCGCTCTCGTGGGGGGACACGCGCTCTCTTTCGTGGTCAAGCCGCTCCGGAAGGCCTCCGTTACCAAGCTGGCTTGCCGCCG
>NZ_JBEGDB010000566.1:0-1772 GCF_043638955.1 Bradyrhizobium sp. 31Argb
GCGCGAAACTACTTCGCCGTCGTCGCCATTGCCGCCACTCTGCTCTGGATAAGGTAACTGTCCACACGGCCTAGCGGACGAGACTAATGACAACGCTACAGCCCACGCTCAACGCCGCGTCCTCAGCGGACCTCAGCCCAACACCCGCGGCACCGGCCATCCCCGCAAAGATCTGGATCGCGGTGGTCGGCGCCAATCTCGGCGCCTTCATGGCGGTGCTCAACATCCAGATTGTCAACGCCTCGCTGGCGGACATCCAGGGCGCGATCGGCGCCGGCATCGATGACGGCGGCTGGATCTCGACCTCCTATCTGGTCGCCGAGATCGTGGTGATCCCCTTGAGCAGCTGGCTCGCGCAGGTGTTCTCGATCCGCCGCTATCTCCTGACCAATGCTGTGCTGTTCCTCGTCTTCTCGGCGGCCTGCGCGCTGGCACATGACCTGCCGCAGATGATCGTGCTGCGCGCCGTGCAGGGTTTCACCGGCGGCGTGCTGATCCCGATGGCGTTCACCTTGATCATCATGCTGCTGCCGAGGGCGAAGCAGCCGGTCGGGCTCGCGTTGTTCGCCCTGTCGGCGACGTTTGCTCCCGCCATCGGCCCGACCATCGGCGGCTATCTCACCGAGAACTGGGGCTGGCAGTACATCTTCTATGTCAACCTGGTGCCCGGCGCGATCATGGTCGGCATGCTCTATTTCTCGCTGGAAGCGAAGCCGATGAAGCTTTCGCTTCTGCGCGAAGGCGACTGGCCCGGCATCCTCACCATGGCGATCGGCCTGTCGGCGCTGCAGACGGTGCTGGAGGAAGGCAACAAGGACGACTGGTTCGGCTCGTCCTTCATCGTCCGCCTCTCCGTCATCGCGGCGGTGGCGCTGGCGGCTTTCATTGTGATCGAGCTGACCACGAACAAGCCGCTGCTCAACCTACGCCTGCTGCTCCGCCGCAACTTCGGCTTCGGCATGCTGGCCAATTTCCTGCTTGGCACCGCGCTGTACGGCTCGGTGTTCATCCTGCCGCAATATCTGTCACGGATTCAGGGCTACAACGCCGAGCAGATCGGCATGGTGCTGGCATGGACGGGGCTGCCGCAGCTCGCGCTCATCCCGTTGGTGCCGCGCCTTATGCAGCGCTTCGACCCACGCATCATCATCGGGGTCGGATTCACGCTGTTCGCGGCCTCGAATTTCATGAACATCTACATGACCAACGACTACGCCACCGACCAGTTGTTCTGGCCCAACATCGTGCGCGCGATCGGCCAGGCGCTGGTGATGGCGCCGCTGTCGGCGGTCGCGACCGCGGGCATCGAGGCAGAGAATGCCGGCTCGGCATCGGGGCTTTTTAACATGATGCGCAATCTCGGCGGCGCCGTCGGCATCGCGCTATTGCAGACGCTCTTGACCAAACGCGAGCAGTATCACTCCAACGTGCTGATGCAGTCGGTCTCGCTGCTGGAGCAGGCGACCCGCACGCGGATCGAGCAGCTCACGCAATATTTCATGAGCCATGGCGTCGCCGACCATGCCGACGCGACGCACCGCGCCATCGTCGCGGTCGGCAGGTTCGTGCAGAAGCAGGCCTATATTCTAGCTTTCAGCGACACCTTCTACGTGATGGGCGTTGCACTGATCGTCGCCCTGTTCGCCGCGGCGCTGCTGAAGAAGCCGGGCGCACTTGCCGGCGGTGGCGCGCATTAGACTAGCATTACAGTTGTAATTGACTGAGGATTCTGAATCCATGGGCAACCATGATTCGAAGATCGTGGACGCAGG
>NZ_JBEGDB010000567.1:0-1755 GCF_043638955.1 Bradyrhizobium sp. 31Argb
GGTCCTCCTTGCCGACCAGTTGACCTGTTACCCATGTCGCCGGTCTATTCTGTTACCCATGTAGCCGGTCAGGACCCTGAGCAGCCCTCTCCCACAAGGGGAGAGGGCGCAACAATTGGCACCTTGAGTCCGAGCTGAAGTCGGATGCGCGCTGCGCTCCATCCGGGCTACGAGAAGAACTACTTCGGCAGCTTGGGGATCATGCCCTTCAGCTTTTCCATATCCTTGATGTTCATCTTCATGCCGCCGGCCATGATGATGTCGCCGGGCTTCTGATCCGCCTTGCAGGGACCGAGCCACTTGGCCTCGATGGTGCCGGTGGTATCGCGCGCCGCACCGGCGGAGCCGCGATCGGCGTGCGAGGTCGTCTTCACGGTGTAGGCGGAGTTGAAGTCGCCGGCGATCTCGGCATGCGAGGTCACCGTGACGCCGGCGACGCCGCACACGGAATCGCTGACATAGCCGGTCGCCGTCCTCTGGATATCCTGCTTGGAGCAGATATCCTTCGCCATCGGCGAGACCGCCGTGCTCATGTCTTTGTCGGTGGTCTCGTCGGTGCAATGCTGCATCGTCATTTCGGGCATGGTCGAGCCCGTACGCACGATCTTCATCTCCCACAGGCCCGCTTTGCGAACAGGGAGATCGACGGCGCCGGCCACGCCCGGCAGCAGCGCAGCCAGGCCTATGGCCGATCCGAGCAGAACGAAATGTCGTGTCATGCGGCGATGCCGGTAACGGGCGGCGATCAATAAAGCGTGCGCAGCGGCCGCTCGGCGGCGCTCCAAGGCACCCAGCGGCAGGAGAAGGAGACGTAGCCACCCTCATAGGGCTGCACCGCGAGGAATTTCACCACCTTGCCGTAGGAAGCGCAGTGATCGACCGCGAGCTGGCGGGCATCGGCCTGCCTTGCCAGCGAATAGGCGATAATGCCGCCGGTATCGTTGCCCTTGAACGGGGGCACCCAGTCGGCCTGGGCCGGTGCAACGGCCAGCATTGCACCTGCGGCAACCATGCCAGCGGCCAGAATCCTTCGCATCGCAGACCTCTCCTTAAATCCTTGGGCGACACCATAAAGTGCGCCGGCGACGGTGAAAAGAATCGTGGGCCGGAGATTTGCGGAGTTCTCCGCCAGTGTTGCCGCGTTGCACTTGACCTTGCCCGGGCTTCGCGGCACCGTCCCGCGCGTTGGATATCCGGCGGATTCTCATGTGCAACTCTGTTCGTTCCTTGACCAAAACTGGCCTCTGCGCCGCATTCGGCCTGCTGTTTGGCCTGTTGGCGTCCGCCCAGACCGCGCACGCCGCCAATCCGCTCGAGCTGAACTTCTGGCTGTTCGGGCCGAGCTATGAAGGACGGGTGGCCCCCTGCGAGGCAGCGCTGCCGACCATTGCGTCTCAGTTCCAGGAAAAAGAGGGCCAGTTCTGGAATTCCCCGCTGGTGATCACCGGCTATTCGCGGATCCATGAGACTGCTTTCCGTCCCTGGCAGTCCGACAACATCCCGCGCCGCTACTGCTCGGGCGACGCGATGTTGAGCGACGGCAAGGTGCGCACCGTGCATTTCTCGATCATCGAGGACGGCGGCTTTGCTAGCATCGGCCAGGGCGTCGAATGGTGCGTGGTCGGACTGGACCGCAACTGGGCCTATAATCCCGCCTGCAAGTCGGCCCGGCCCTGATCCTTAGGCCGTGTGGACTCTTGGGATTCTCAAATCAGATTGAACGTGATTCAAGGCTTTCTTTTAGGAGGAAGCCTT
>NZ_JBEGDB010000056.1:0-35944 GCF_043638955.1 Bradyrhizobium sp. 31Argb
TGACGCAACCTCGGACCGGCCGACAGTCGGAGCTACATCCGTCAAGCGAAAGTAACATCCTCAGGTGAGGCAATACGTCGTGTCAGGTTTTGCAGCCGAAGCATCAAGCTCGGACTTTGTCGTCACCACCTGATAGCCGGCATCGCGAAAGCGTGCGATGTAATCGATGTCGTCCTTGCGCTTCCCGGCCGCTGCTTGCGGCAGGAAATTCGCGCTGCCACCTCCCATCAGGATGTCGGGCTTTGCCGCAAAGAGCTGCGCGACGATTTCATCATAGGCGGCGCGGCGGCGGGTATGCGCGACCATTGCCGCCGGCGTGGCATCCTCGACTTCGGTATTGGTGACGATCCCGATGCCCAGGCCAAGCCGCCGCTTCGCGACGCTGGTGATGGTTTCGACCTTGGGATCATCGAACGGGCTTATGGAGCGATCGGCGTGGACGCCCAACGCGTTGACGGCGGTCTTATGGCCCGTGGCGTAGGCACTGGCCGCATTCGCCGAATCGGTGATGATCGAATCGGAGCCCGCAGTCGCAACCAGCGCCATATGCGGCATGTCGTCGATAGCAAGCTTGCCGAGGCTTTTGCCTTCCGCAATTCCCTTCGAGAGCATACGCGCCGCAACCCGATGCGCCGGCGACAATCCATCGCCGATGAACAGGATCACATTCTTGGCCTTGCGCGGTCTGGTATCGTAAACTGACCACACGACCGTGCGGCTGCGCGCGCCGTCGCTGACTTCCACCTTCACGCTTCCAGGCTTGGTCAATGCGACGTCGCGAACGATCAGGGCCGACTGTTCCTTGCCATCTTCGCGCTCCACGAAGGTGCCGGCCTGACCGAACGCCGCGGAATAATCCGCGCCGTTCACCGTGACTTTCACGTTCGCCGGATCGACGCGATCGGGAAACTCGACCTTGAAGTCGAAATGAGCGCCGGCGAGGATGTCGGCGCGGTCGATCGGATAGATCGCCTGCGCGAGCGTTGGCGATCCCGATAACAGGACGAGGAGAGCGGCACCGGCAAATGGCTTGATCATGATTTGTGCCCCACAATTGTTCGCCCGCGCCGGACGGTTGCAATTCGGAAGGTCACGGGCGCGCAGGCGACAAGACTAGCCGCGCCGAATGACGCGTCCATTACACATCGAGCCTGGGAGCCGGCGATGGATCGTCGCAGTCCGTAGCCCGATGGAGCCAACGGGTCGCGCGAACGCGCGCCCGATGACAGGCTCCGCGTAATCCGGGCTACAAGGCTACTGCGCTCACGCGCCTCAGCTCTTGTCGCTATCGAGCCTGAGGATGTTGGAGCCTTCGCCGAGTGACAGCAGGCCTGTCTCTGCGTAGAGATCCAGCTTGGCGCGGGTATCGGTGATGTCGAGATTGCGCATTGTGAGCTGGCCGATGCGGTCCGCCGGCGTGAACGCCGCATCCTCCACCTTCTCCATGCTCAGCCGCTCCGGCTGATAGCTCAGGTTCGGGCTCTCGGTGTTCAGGATCGAGTAGTCGTTGCCGCGGCGCAGCTCGAGCGTCACCTCGCCGGTGATGGCGCGAGCCACCCAACGCTGGGCGGTTTCGCGCAACATGAGGGCTTGGGAATCGAACCACCGTCCCTGGTAGAGCAGCCGGCCAAGGCGCAGGCCGTTGATCCGGTATTGCTCGATGGTGTCTTCGTTGTGGATGCCGGTAATCAGGCGCTCGTAGGCGATGTGCAGCAGAGCCATGCCGGGAGCCTCGTAGATGCCGCGGCTCTTTGCCTCGATGATCCGGTTCTCGATCTGGTCGCTCATGCCAAGACCATGCCGACCGCCGATGGCGTTGGCCTCGAGGAACAGCGCGACGGGATCGGGGAAAGTCTGGCCGTTCAGCGCGACGGGCTGGCCTTCCTCAAAACGCACGGTGACCTGCTCGGCCCTGACGACATAATCGTCGCGCCAGAACGGCACGCCCATGATCGGATTGACGATCTTGATGCCGCTTTGCAGGCTCTCGAGATCCTTGGCCTCGTGGGTTGCACCGAGGAGATTGCTGTCGGTCGAATACGCCTTCTCGGCGCTCATCTTGTAGGCGAACCCTTGCGCGGTCATGAACACCGACATTTCCGCGCGGCCGCCGAGCTCGTCGATGAACTGCTGGTCGAGCCAGGGCTTGTAGATCTTCAGGTTCGAATTGGTCAGCAGGCCGTAGCGATAGAACCGCTCGATATCGTTGCCCTTGAAGGTGGAGCCATCACCCCAAATGTTGACACCGTCCTCCTTCATGGCCGAGACCAGCATGGTGCCAGTCACGGCGCGACCGAGCGGCGTCGTGTTGAAATAGGTGGCGCCGCCGGTCGAGATGTGGAAGGCGCCGGATTGGATGGCGGCAATGCCTTCGTGGACCAATTGCGTGCGGCAATCCACGAGGCGGGCTTTCTCGGCGCCGAACTCCATGGCCTTGCGCGGAATCTCGTTGTAGTCGGACTCGTCGGGCTGGCCCAGGTTCGCGGTGTAGGCAAAGACGCGGGCGCCTTTCTGCTTCATCCACAATAGCGCTGCGCTGGTGTCGAGACCGCCCGAGAAAGCGATGCCGACTTTTTCGCCCTTGGGCAGGCTTTTCAAGATCGTACTCATGGAGCGTCCAATCGGTCGTAAAGTCGTTTGCTGTTAAGTTGCGCGAATATCAAATTTCACGCTGGTGGGCACGCGATTATTGGCGACTGGCCTTTATGAAGCCGACGGCCTGGGGTCCGTTTCGCGCCGGCGCCACCGCCGAGCGAACCGGGTCAGTGCGGCGTCGACCTGGGCATCCGTTAGCCGCGTCGACGGCCAGCGGTAGATCATGGCATAGGCGAGCCAGATCACCAGGTAGGTCACGATGCCGGCAATCGCGACATCGGTGAAGAAGTGGCCGCCGAAGGCCATCCGCAGCGCGCTGGTGGCGATGCCGAACACGGTCGCCGCCCCAAACGCCACGACGCGCCATTGCGGCGGCGCCAGCGCTGCCGGCGCATAGGTCCAGAACGCGGTCGCACCCTCGCCGGAGAAGAACGAGCAGTTACGGCCGCAGGTGCCACGCGGATCCCACCACGGCACGAAGCTCTTGTCGCCGGCGAACTCGGTCACCGCCACCGGTCGCGGCCGGCCCCAATAGGTCTTGAAAGTGAAGTTGGTGAGGATGCCGGCGGAGAGCAGCAGCGTCACCAGGAGAAACGTCGCGGCGCGGCCCGAGATCAGCATCGGCCGGTCGGGCCTGATCATTTTGACGACGAACGCAGCGATCGCGGGCAGCGCGAATCCCCAGGCAATCCACATCGCCGCATCGCGCGCAAATGACGCGACGGCGTTCAGCTTCAACGGAAAGGTTTTTTGCGCGGCATCGTAGAACAGCGCGCCGAGCTTCAGGTCGAGTTCGGGAAAGAGCCCGAACAATAGCCCGATCACGACCGCAAGCCCCAGCGCGATGAAAAGTCCGGTCCGGTTCATGGCGCGCGGTTTAGCCGAGGCGATGGGGTATTGAAACCCTTTGCCGTCGTCATTCCGGGACGATACGAAGCATCGAACCCGGAATCTCGAGATTCCGGGTTCGGCTCTTTGAGCCGCCCCGGAACGACAGGGACAAATCTCACGGCTGCGGCCGGGATTGTGACGGCAGTGGCGGGGGCGGCGGCAATTTGCGCGGCGGCTCGCGCCAGGCGCCGGCGGTGCGGCCCGCAATCAGCCAGTACACCAGACCCGCGACGATGCCGGCGCCGGTCATGATCTCGAGATGGCGATGCACGATGCCCTCGAACTGGAACGTATCGGGGTCGAACGGAACCAGGCCAAGATAGCAGCCGGCCCCGACGATCGCGCCGCCGATCGCATAGGTCAGCGCGCCCCGGACATTGAAGGCTTCCGTGATCAGCACCACGATCAGCGCCGGCAACAGCGCGAATCCGGAAATGAAGATGAAGCCGAAGCCGAGCACGATGTTGATGGCGTTCTGATCGATCTGACCGGTGCCGATATCGCTGAATTCGGGATAAAGCACCGCCACGACGATGATCATTCCCGCCACCAGGCAGGAGGCCAGGAAGGCGAACAGGATCAGGAAGACGCGGCCGATCAGTGCCATGCTATTGCGCCGTCATTGCGAGGAGCGCAAGCGACGAAGCAATCCATGTCTCAGCAAGCGGAGGAATGGATTGCTTCGCGGAGCCTGTCATCGGGCGGCGCATTCGCGCCGACCCGGTGGCTCGCAATGACGGACTGCATGCCCACAAAATCATCAATCCGTCATCGCCATCGCGCGCAGCGCCTGGCGCTCGCGGGCGGAGAGTTTCTCCGTCTCCGATTTCAACTGGCCGCAGGCGGCGAGGATGTCGCGGCCGCGCGGGGTACGCACCGGCGAGGAATAGCCGGCGTTGAAGATATATTCGGAGAATTTCTCGATCTGCTCCCAGTCCGAGCATTCGTAACGCGTGCCCGGCCAGGGATTGAACGGGATCAGGTTGATCTTCGCCGGAATGCCCTTCAGCAGCTTCACCAGCAGCTTGGCGTCATCGAGCGAATCATTGACGCCCTTCAGCATCACATATTCGAAGGTGATGCGCCGCGCGTTGGAGGCGCCGGGATAGTCGCGGCAAGCCTGCAGCAATTCTTGAATCGGAAATTTGCGGTTGAGCGGCACCAATTCGTTGCGCAACTCGTCGCGCACGGCATGCAGCGAGATCGCGAGCATGACGCCGATCTCCTCGCCGGTGCGGATGATGTTCGGCACCACGCCCGAGGTCGACAGCGTGATGCGGCGGCGGGAGATGCCGATGCCTTCATTATCCGCAACGATGAGCAGCGCATCGCGCACCGCATCGAAATTGTAGAGCGGCTCGCCCATGCCCATCATCACGACGTTGGTGACCAGGCGATTGCCGTTCTCGCGGTCGGCCCAATCATTGAGGCGATCGCGGGCCACCATCACCTGGCCGACGATCTCGCCGGCGGTGAGGTTACGCACCAGGCGCTGCGTGCCGGTGTGGCAGAAGGCGCAATTCAGCGTGCAGCCGACCTGCGAGGAGACGCAGAGCGTGCCGCGGTCGGTCTCGGGGATATAGACGCATTCGACCTCATGCGGCTTCTCGAGCCGATCGCCGCTCGGCAGCCGCAACAGC
Organism: Bradyrhizobium sp. 31Argb; assembly: GCF_043638955.1. Classification (NCBI taxonomy): domain Bacteria; kingdom Pseudomonadati; phylum Pseudomonadota; class Alphaproteobacteria; order Hyphomicrobiales; family Nitrobacteraceae; genus Bradyrhizobium; species Bradyrhizobium sp. 31Argb. The sequence goes on from NZ_JBEGDB010000056.1 coordinate 5,127, forward strand.
CATTTGCGGGTGCCGTCGCTCGAGATCTGCTCGGCGACCACTTCGGGCCGGTCGACAGTAAAGTGCTTTTCCAGCTCGCTGCGCATGTCCTTCGAGACGTTGGTCATCTCGGCAAAGCTGTTGGCGCCGCGGAAATAGATCCAGTGCCAGAGCTGCTGGGTGCGCATCTTGCGTTGCGAGGCCGGCACGCCGATCTCGCCGAGGCGCTCGGTGATCTCCGCGCGCGACAGCCCGATCAGCGACGGCTTGGCCGGCGGCACGTAGGTCTCGAGCGGAACTTTCTCCACGAGCGCGGTGCTAGCGCGATCGCTCTGGCTGGTGAGGGTGTCGGTCATGGAACATCAAATAGGCCTTCCAGCAGGCGCTGGAAAGGCATGAATGCCGCTGTTTCCGAATGAACTAGCGCCTGCAGTCCTGCGCCAGCCGATCGAGCGCCTGCGACAGGCCCTTGAGCGAAAATGTGTCCGTCGTCTCGGTGCCCTTGGCCGAGACGCCCTTCACGGTGAGGTCCGCGGCCTTGCGCATGGCCTCGACCATGCGCTCTTCTTCCGCGGCGTTCTTGATCCAGAGCCCGTCGCCCTGGGTGTACATCGCATACGACCCGCCGCCGACTTCGAGTGTCGATTCCGAGCCGGGCTTCAGCGTGTAGCCGATCATGATCGAGACTTCGTTGACGACTTTTTCCGCTGGACGGGTCGAGACGAAGGCGTAGGCCGGATCGCGCGGGCGATTCGGCGGATTGGTTTTCGACGACGACGGTTTTGCCAGCGCAAAACACACCTTCTTGCCGTTCGGAGCCGCCGTGTAGGCGCCCCAGGTGCCGAACTGGCCGATCAGCGTCGGTTCGGCGCCACCGGCGGCAGCCGTCGCAGCAGCCTCCGGCTTGGCCGGGGCCGCAGACTTCGCCGCGCCCTTGGTGGCTGCTTTGGGGGAACCGCCCTGCGCCACGGCAAGGGAGGTCGTCCCGCAAAGCAGGGCGCTTGCAACCAGAGATGTCAGTATTTGCCGCACGGACAACTGGTTCCCCTATCATTGTGACTGGAAGATGGCCCAACCGGCGTCGTCCCCGGCGCGATGCAATAGCCGGAAAAGGCCTTTTTGGGAAGGTAGTTAGGGGAGTGGCGCGCGGTTCCGCCGCATTAACTTTTGGCACGCGAGGCGCGCTGCTGTTCCCACTGCGCGTCGGTCCATTGCAGGAGATCCTCGGCCCCGGAACTGCGCAAATGCGCGCCGCCGTCCTGCACCACCATCTCGCCATTGATATAGCTGGCCTGGTCGGAGATCAGGAAACTCGCGAGGTTGGCGAGCTCGCCGTGCTCGCCCGGACGGCCCAACGGGTTGCGGTACGCCCAGCCCTCCTCGCGCCCTTCGGGCCGGAGCTGGCCGGTCGCACCCGGCGTCGGGAATGCGCCCGGCGCGATCGCGACGGCGCGGATGCCCTTCGGCCCCCATTCCACCGCAAGGCTCTTGGTCATCGCCAGCACGGCCGACTTCGCCATCGCCGACGGCACGGTGAAGGCGCGCCCGGTGATCGTCGAGGTGGAGAGGATCGAGAGGATGACGCCTTTGTGCCTGCCCTCGATCCACCGCTTGCCCGCGGCGAGGGTGCAATACATCGTGCCGTGCAGCGTCGGCGCCAGGATCGCGTCCGCGGCGCGGAATGAGAGATGCTCGGTCTGCGCGATGAAGGTCGCCGCAGCGTTGTTGACGAGCACGTCGATCGGCGCCTCGCGCCAGATCGTGTCCATCATCGCATCCACCGCTGCGCCATCGCGGATGTCGCATGTGATCGTCGCAACCTTGGCGCCGAGATCGTCGCGCAATCTCGTCGCCGTCTGCTGCAGTAATTCCGTTTTGCGGCCGCAGATCACAAGTTCGGCGCCGAGCTCGGCGAAGCGTCGTCCCATCGCGGCGCCAAGACCGGAGCCGCCGCCGGTGACGAGGATCCGCTTGTGCGCGAGCAGGCTCTTTTCAAACATTGTTTGATCCCTCCGCATTGTATTGTCGCCCGGCTTCAAATCCGGCATGAAGCGAGCAGCCTTTCTGCGTCCGAAAATCAGGTGTGTCCATGAAAGCCATTCTCTGCACGCAATATTGCCAACCCGACGATCTCGTGCTGGCTGACGTGCCCGATCCCGTGGCCGGACCGGGCGAAGCGGTGATCGTGATCAAGGCCGCGGCTTTGAACTTCTTCGATATCCTGATGATCCAGGGCAAGTACCAGATCAAGCCGCCGTTCCCGTTCTCGCCCGCGGCGGAGGTCGCCGGCGTGATCGAGAGCGTCGGCGCTGGAGTGACCGACCTCAAGGTCGGCGATCGCGTGGTTGCCTCCTGCGGCCACAATGGCGCGCGCGAGAAGATCGCGCTGCCGGCGAATTCGATCGTGAAGATTCCCGACAATCTCGATTTCGATCGCGCCGCCGGGATCATCATCATCTACGGAACCGCGCTGCATGCGCTGGAAGATCGCGCAAACCCGAAGCCGGGCGAGACGCTGGCCGTGCTGGGCGCCGCCGGCGGCACGGGGCTTGCGGCCTGCGAGCTCGGCAGACTGATGGGCCTGAAGGTGATCGCCTGCGCTTCCTCGGACGAGAAGCTTGAGTTCGCCAAGCAGCACGGCGCCGAGCTGACGCTCAACTACGCCAAGGAAGATCTGAAAGACGGCCTGAAGGCGCTGACCGGCGGCAAGGGCGTCGACATCATCTTCGATCCCGTCGGCGGGACCTACGCCGAAGCCGCGCTCCGCGCCATCGCGTGGGAAGGCCGCTTTCTCGTCATCGGCTTTGCCGCCGGTGACATTCCGAAGATGCCGCTGAACCTCGCGCTGCTCAAAGGCTGCGACATCCGCGGCGTGTTCTGGGGCGCATGGACGCGGCTCAACCCCGAAAAGAACCGCAAGAACCTGCAGAAGCTCGTGCAGTGGACCGCCGAAGGAAAGATCTCTTCGCATGTCGACCGCACCTTCCCGCTGTCGCAAACGGCCGAAGCACTGAAGGTGCTCGCCGGCCGTAAGGCGATGGGCAAGGTGATCCTGCATCCGTGAACAGACGGCATGCGCCGTAAAATAAAAAGAAGATTTCACACGCCTGAGTTGTAGCGCCGGGCAGGTGCGGCGCTTCCACTTATGGATTCGCGCGCACTTACCTGAGTGGCTCGAATGCGCTTACCTATGTGAATAGATTGAGCGAGTCGGGTTCCGAATACGGAACTTATTCCCAAAGCGCCCAATTTTAATCCAGTGAATTGGGCATTTTTGCCCTAATCAAACCAAAATAAGTCCCAATTCGCTCTGATCAGGGCCGTTTTTTGGGCTCATTCGCAGTGCGTAAGTTCCCGTTAGCGGGCACTCGGGGAACGTCGACAACAAGCAAGAGACAACCAGGGATGCCCGTGCGTTGCGTATTGTGTAACGGGAAGCGTCAACATGGTGGATATTTCAGGACGCATGACGCCGAGGCAGGCGCATGACGCGGATTTCGACGATCCTGAGCTAGCAGAGTATCGCTACCAGCGGTCGCATCGAGCAGATACCGACATCGACAGAGACGAACCCGCTCCGCTGTTCCTTTCATACCCTCTCGACGAGGACAGCGGTGCGAAATACCAACGAGGTTCCCTTGAACGCTCGCTTGGCCGCTCTTTGCTCACGAGCGGTCTTCTCATCGCTGCCGCTGCGGCGGCCGCTGTTTTGCTGGTTTCCCTTGATGTCACACGCGACACCATGGTCGCCGCCAAGACGTGGCTGCTGGGCACTTCGCAGGTGCATGCGCGAACCGTCATAGCAGCACTCCCGCAACCCGTGAGCGAGCCGGTACCGCCGCCGCCAACCAAGGCAGCTCCGCCGTCGCGCGAGCAGATCACGGCGGCCTATCAGGAGGCGATCAAGGGCGGCCAGGTTGTGGTCGGGCCATCACCATCTGTCTCTGCCACTCCACCAGCACCGTCTGCCGCTCCACCCGCGCCGTCGGCAGCGCCACAAGCGGCACCGCCCGCTACGCCGCAGGCAAGACAGGTCAGTCCCGACGAGCTCAGCGCCCTCATGAAGCGGGCGAACAGCCTGCTTGCGATCGGCGATATCCCAGCCGCACGGCTGCTGCTCGAACGCGCCGCCGATGCGCAGGAAGCCGACGCGGCGCTGCTGCTGGCGCGGACCTACGATCCCCTGGTGCTGGGAACGAAGGATGCGCGCGCGATCACGCCCGATCCGGCTCAGGCGCGGATCTGGTACCGCCGGGCGGCCGAGCTTGGCTCGCAGCACGCCCAGCAACGTCTCACACAAATGCAAGACTGAACCTTTTTGGGGTAACACATGCGACGCTTGTTTGGAGTGGCGTTATTCGCCCTGACGATGATTTGCGGCCCGGCAGTACGGGCCGAGGAAACCGAATATGACCCGGCCAAGGTCAGCGACAGCCTGAGAGCCATCTTCCAGTTCGGCTCGGTCGCCACCAAGCAGAGCCTGAACGCCAACACGGTGACGTTGATCACGGGTACGATCGGCGGCACCTACGTCCAGTTCGGCGCCGACCTCGCTTCCGTGCTCGACGACGGCAACAAGTTGCGCGTACTGCCGATCGTCGGGCGCGGTTCGGTGCAGAGCGTCGCCGACATCCTGTTCCTGCAGGGCGTCGATCTCGGCATCGTCCGCGCCGACACGCTCGACTATCTCGAACGGAAGGGCTTTGCGAAGGACATCAAGAAGCAGTTCGCCTATGTGACCAAGCTCTACAACGAAGAGATGCATGTCGTCGCGCCGAAGACGATCAAGAGTTTGAAGGATCTCGAGGGCAGGATCGTCAGCGTCGACCTGCCCAATGGCGGCACCTTTGTCACCGCACTGACGGTGTTCGAGCGGCTCGGGATGAAGGCGAAGTTCGTCTATATCGAGCAGCGCATCGCGATGGAGAAGTTGAAGGCCGGTGAAATCGACGCCGTGATCGTGACCGGAGGCAAGCCCTACAAGTCGGTCAGCACATTCAACAATGATGGCCGCTTCCACCTCGTCACCGTCAACTATGACAAGCCGCTGCAGAACGACTATCTGCCGGCGACGCTCATCTCAAAGGACTATCCGAACCTGATTTCGGATCAGGAGCGCGTCGACACCATCGCCGTTCCCGCCGTGCTCGCGGCCTATAACTGGGCGCCGAACACGGAACGCTCGCGCAAGCTGGCGCTGTTCGTGGATGCTTTCTTCACGAAATTCCCGACCTTCCAGAACCCGCCGTTCCATCCGAAATGGAAGGAGGTCTCGCTGGCCGCGCCGCTGCCCGACTGGACCCGGCTGCCGGCGGCCAAGCAATGGCTTGAGAAGCACAGCGTGGAAGCCGTGACGCGCAGTCGCTTCGACGAGTTCCTGAAGCAATCGCCGGCCGCAGCCAAGCTGCAGACGGACTCCGACAAGGAGGCGCTGTTCAAGCAGTTCCAGGCATGGGAAGCGGAGAACACCGCCCGCGCGCAGGTGCGCACGGGCGAGAAGCGCTAGATCTACGACTCCTCCGCCGTCTCGATGCCGCGCTTCAGCGCAGCACGGGCGGCTTCGCGGTGCTCCGGCGTGATGTGGCTTGCGACCACGCGGATCGCGGTCGCCAGGATCGCGGCATCATCGGTGAAGCCGAGAATCGGCATCACGTCCGGCACGAAGTCGAACGGCAGGATGAAATAGGCGATGGCGCCGAGCAGCGCCGCCTGCACATGGCGCGGCGTCTCCTTGTCGAAAGCACAATAATAGGCCGCCAGCAGGTCTTCGGCGAAAGGCAGTTTCGCCACCACCCGCTTCAGCTTGATCCAGAAACGCCGTCGCACGCTCTCGCGGTCCTGCGCCAGCCGATCGGCCGGCTCGAAACCGACAGTGTGTTCGGATGATGTCATCGGAAGAAGCTCCCTCGGACCACAGCCCGCCAAGCGGTCCCGCGATCCCTGACGCAAAAGGTGGGGACCTCCCGCCTGCCCTGCAAGATCGTCCAAGGAGAAGTCGCCTCTCTCAGCCAGCCTGCTTGGCGATCGCCTCCATAGCCCTGGCCAATTCGATGTCGCGCGCCGTGACGCCGCCGGCGTCATGGGTTGCAAGCACCACATCGACCGTCTTGTAGACGTTCCTCCATTCCGGGTGATGGTCGCGCTTCTCCGCGATCAGCGCGACGCGCGTCATGAAGCCGAAGGCCTCGTTGAAATCCCTGAACGTGAAAGTCTTGGCGATCGCCTCACGTCCCGGCACCTCGGACCAGCCGGATAGTTCCTTCAGCGCAGATTTCCGCGCCTCCGCCGACAACCGTCCTGCCATGGCAAACCTCCATCTCGCTCGCTCACACCCTAACACCGGCAGCCATCAGCGGGATCCATGCTCACGACGCGGCCGCAAAGCGTGTCCTATCGCCGCTGGTAACCATGACGGGATTGTAACCTAGGCGCTGCCGGAATTTTGTTACAATGCGGAGGATAAACGCGTCGGCAGGATGACCCAGAACCTCAAACGGCTGTTTGCGCGATCGATGACCGAGCCTGACTTCGTCGCCGCTCCAGCTTCGCCGCCGCGTTCGGCGCGGCGTCGGCTGAGTTTCGTGATGATCGCCGGCGCGCTTGCCATCATTGGCGCACTGGCCGCCGGCTATTACTTCGCGATGCGGCCGGTGAACCTCAGAATCGCGGTCGGCCCCACCAACAGCGACGACCTCAAGGTGGTCCAGGCGCTGGCCCAAGCCTACAACCAGGGCAACAGCCAAATCCGCCTGCGTCTTCTGCAGACCGACGGCGCGGTGGCCAGCGCCGAGGCGTTGGCCGACGGCAAGGCCGACCTCGCCATTATCCGCGGCGATCTGGATGTCCCCAGGAATGCGCAGGCGGTGGCGACGCTGCGCAAGAATGTCGTGGCGATCTGGGTGCCGCCGCAGGGCAAAGGCAGGGGCAGGAAAGCCGCGCCAAAAATCACCAAGATCGCGCAGCTCGCCGGCCACCGCGTCGGTGTCGTCGGCCGCACGCCCGCCAACGTCAACCTCCTGAAGGTGATCCTGCAGCAATATGGCGTCGACCCCGCCAAGGTCGAGATCGTCCAGTTTTCCGCCAATGAGACGGCCGAGGCGATCAAGAGCCAGAAAGCGGACGCCTATCTCGCCGCCGGACCCGTCAACAGCAAGATCACGACCGATGCGATCGCAGCCTCGACCCGCGGCACGCCGACCTTCCTCGCCATCGACGCGGCGGAAGCGATCGCGCAGAACCATCCCGCCTATGAAGCCTCGCAAATCCCCGCCGGCTCGCTCGGCGGCGTCGACCGGCCTGCGGACGAGGTCAAGACCATCAGCTTCTCGCACCATATCGTGGCGCGCAGGGGCATTTCCGAATCCACCATCGCCATCTTCACCCGGCAGCTCTTCTCGATCGGGCAATCGCTGAAGAACGATTTCCCGCCGGCTGCCAGGATCGAGACACCGGACACCGACAAGGACGCCACGATTCCCGTGCATCCTGGGGCTGCGGCTTTCGTCGATGGCGACGAGAAGACCTTCCTCGACCGCTACAGCGATTACATCTGGTGGGGACTGATGCTGGTGTCCGCGATGGGTTCGGCCGGCGCCTGGTTTGCCGGTTACCTGAAAAAGGACGAACGCAGCATCAACACCTCGCAGCGCGACCGGCTGCTCGACATGCTCGCCGCCGCACGCCACAGCGACTCGATGGAAGAGCTCGACCAGATGCAGGCGGAAGCCGACAACATCCTGCGCGATGCGCTCGCATGCTACGAGCACGGCACAATCGAGGAAGGCACGCTGACCGCCTTCAACATCGCGCTCGAGCAGTTCCACAACGCCGTCACCGACCGCAAGCTGCTGTTGATCAGCATGCCGCAACACCTGCAGCGCGCCAGCGCGCAATTCCGCGCGGCAGGGACCGCTTAGCCAAGGCGGGATACTCGACGCCCCGTCATTCCGGGATGCGCCGAAGGCGCAGGCCCGGAATCCATCGGGCCGCGAACGACGTGGATGAATGGATTCCGGGCTCACGCTTCGCGTGCCCCGGAATGACGGCTAGGAGCCGTAATCGCTTCGTCATAGAATCCTTCTAGGTCTGTTGCGACATTTCGGCGCATCCGGCGCCGGGCCGACGGAGGCTTGCCATGACGATCAGGATTTCCCGCCGAAAATTCCTCTCTTCAGCCGCGGCTGGCGCCGGCGTCATCGCGATGCCCCACCTGTCCCGCGCCGCTGACCGGCCGGCCGTCACCCATGGCGTGCAGTCCGGCGATGTCGGGGTTGACGGCGGCGTGGTCTGGGCGCGCGCCGACCGGCCGTCGCAGATGATGGTCGAGGTCGCAACCACCGAATCCTTCAAGGACGCGCGCGCGCTGCCGCCGATCGCGGCGCTGCCCGAAAGCGATTTCACCGCCAAGATGCTGCTGGAAAACCTGCCCTCGGGCCAGGACATCTTCTACCGCGTCCGCTTCCGCGACCTTGCCCATGTCAACGTCACCGGCGAGCCCGTGGTCGGCCGCTTCCGCACCGCGCCCGCCGACCGGCGCGATGTCACTTTTGTTTGGGGCGGCGACGTCGCCGGCCAGGGCTGGGGCATCAATCCCGACGACGGCGGCATGTTCACCTTCGCCACCATGGGCAAATACAAGCCGGATTTCTTCCTGCATTCCGGCGACACCATCTATGCCGACGGCGTCATTCCGTCCGAGGTGAAGCTCGCCGACGGCAAGCTGTGGAAGAACCTCACCATCCCGGAGAAGGCCAAGGTCGCCGAGACGCTCGACGAATACCGCGCGGCGCACAAGTACAACCTGCTCGACGAGCATGTGCGCGCGTTCAATGCGGAAGTGCCGATCTTCGTGCAGTGGGACGACCACGAGGTCACCAACAACTGGTCACTGTCAAAACAGCTTCCTGCCGCCTACAAGGAGCGCGACATCAACGTGCTGGCGGCGCGCGCCTTCCACGAGATGTATCCGATGCGCGAAAGCATCGTCGAGCCGGGGCGCGTCTATCGTACGCTGAGCTACGGACCGCATCTGGACGTGTTCATGCTGGATGAGCGCAGCTATCGCGGACCCAACGGTCCGAACCAGCAGACCAGCTATGGCCCCGATGCCTATTTCCTCGGCCCGGACCAGCTCGCCTGGCTGAAGCGCGGACTGCTCAACTCGCGCGCCACCTGGAAGGTGATCGCCTCCGACATGCCGCTCAGCCTCATCGTCTATGACGATGCGGCCAACAGCAAGGGCTCCGAAGCGTTCGCGCAAGGAGACGGCCCGCCGCGCGGCCGCGAACTCGAGATCGCCGAGATCCTGCGTTTCATCAAGACCGCCGGGATCGTCAACACCGTCTGGCTCACGGCGGATGTGCACTACGCCGCCGCGCACTACTACAATCCGAACAAGGCGCAGTTCCAGGACTTCGATCCGTTCTGGGAATTCGTCTCCGGCCCGCTGCATGCCGGCACGTTCGGCCCCAACGAGCTCGACAACACGTTTGGACCCGAGGTGAAGTTCATCAAGGCGCCCGGCGCCGACAAGCAGAACCTGCCGCCATCGGCGGGCATGCAGTTCTTCGGCCACGTCAAGATCGACGGCGCAACCGGACAGATGACAGTAACCTTGCGCGACCGCGCCGACGTCGCGCTGTGGTCAACCACGCTCGACCCGAAGCCGGTGTAGGAAGGCTGCCTGTAGCCCGGATGGAGCGCAGCGAAATCCGGGACGGTCCATCGGCGAACTCGAGACCCCGGATTGCGCTGCGCTCCATCCGGGCTACAGATCTTAGACCCGCCTTCGCAGTGCTGCTTCCAGCGCTTCGCTTGAGCACGGCTTGACCAGGCGCGGCTTGTCGGCCAGCGCGGCGGGAAGGCGGACATCGGCGCCATAGCCGGTGACGAAGACATAGGGGATCTGTAGCGCGCCGAGCTCTTCGGCGAGCGCAAAGGTGTTCTCGCGGGCCAGCACGACATCCAGCAGCGCGAAGTCGGGCCGGCGATAGGCGATGATCTGAAGCGCTCGCGCGACGCTGGTCGCCGTCCGCACCGTCTTCACCCCAAAGCCGAGGATCGTGTCCTCGAAATCGAGGGCGATGATCGGATCATCCTCGACGATCAACACGTCGGAGGGCATGCCGTTGAAGAGGGCGGGTTCCATGAGCGTGCCAAGTCCTGTGTTGAAGGTCCTGTCTTGAAGGATTGATCTGATCGCCGGTGATGAGCCGGCCATCGGCACGCTGCCGGCGCGTCGCCCAAGCACACCGGCGGTTCCCTTATCGAAACGCACCACACCGGGATCCCGTCGTCTGTTCACTTGTGCACACAACAGGAGGAACGGGTTGACTATCGTCGCGGTTGGTGAGGGGGAGACCCGATGCTTCAACAACGCAGCCAACCGGACAGAGCAGACCGGCCCTTTAACAACCTGTTGCGCCGTCTGAGCGACGCCGATTATGGGCTGATCGCACCGCACCTCGCGCGCGCCGAGGCCAACGCCAACGACCTGCTTTACAACCCCGGCGACGACGTCGAGACTGTGTATTTTCCCTGCGGGCCCGGCCTCGTCTCCTACCTCGTGACCAACGAGGACGGCCGCGACGTCGAGACCATTCTGGTCGGCCGCGAAGGTGCTGTCGGTGGCGTCGTCAGCCAGGGATTTCTTCCCGCCTATACCCGCATCATCGTCAAATTCGGCGGGCCGTTCGTGCGGATGACGGTCGGCAGGCTGGAAGCGGCCAAGCTGAAATCGCCCTCGATCCGCAACGTGTTCGCGCGCTATGCCGATTGCATGCTGGCGCAGATCTTCCAGTCGACGGCCTGTAACGCAATCCACTCGATCGAGCAGCGCACCGCCAAATGGATCATCTCGGCGATGGAGCGCACCAATGGCAACGGCGCCGTGCCGCTCACGCATGAGCAGCTCGCCACCCTGCTGGGGGTGGGCCGCAGCTATGCCAGCCGCGTGATTCAGTCCTTCAAGGCCGAGGGCGTGCTGGAGACGCGCCGCGGCGCGATTCTGGTCCGCAACCTCGATGTCCTGCGGCTCCGCTCCTGCCTGTGCAACGAGGCCGTCAAGGACCACTTTGAGGAGGTGCTCCGCGGCGTCTATCCGAGCAAGGAAGAGGAAACCGGATAGCGGGATCCCGGTAAGATATCGGCGGTTGCCGGAACAACCGGCAGGGTTCGAAAAACGGCCGGTAACCGGCAAACAACGCATTGTTTTTTGACGGTTTCTGACTATATTGCGCCGCAAACGCGCAAGCTTTGCCCGGTCCCTTTTGGCCGGGCTTGCTTTTTGAGGCGAACCGCGCCCCGCGAGATTTCAACGGCTTGAGTGTGATCCGGACCCGGAGGGGCCGTAGTTGCTAAAGATCGATCCCGGCTTTCCGGCGAGATCGCTCAAGACCTGTGCATGACCGAAAAGCAGAGCCATGAATCTTCGTAACGTCGCCATCATCGCCCACGTCGACCACGGCAAGACCACGCTGGTGGACCGCCTGCTGCAGCAATCCGGTACGTTCCGCGAGAACCAGAAGGTCGCCGAACGCGCCATGGATTCCAACGACCTCGAGCGCGAGCGCGGCATCACCATCCTGGCCAAGGCCGCCTCGGTGCAGTGGAAGGACATCCGCATCAACATCGTCGATACCCCCGGCCACGCCGATTTCGGCGGCGAGGTCGAGCGCATCCTCAACATGGTGGACGGTGCGCTCGTGCTGGTGGACGCCGCCGAAGGCCCGCTGCCGCAGACCAAGTTCGTGGTCTCCAAGGCGCTCAAGGTCGGCTTGAAGCCGATCGTCGTCATCAACAAGGTCGACCGCCCCGACGCGCGCCCAACCGAAGTGATCAACGAGGTTTTCGATCTGTTCGCGGCGCTCGACGCCAGCGAGGAGCAGCTCGATTTCCCGATCCTGTACGGCTCGGCCAAGCAGGGCTGGATGGCGGAGAGCCCCGAAGGCCCGAAGGAAGCGGGCATGCAGCCGCTGTTCGACCTGATCGTGCGGCACGTCGCGCCGCCGAAGGTCGAGGAAGGCCCGTTCCGCATGATCGGCACCATCCTCGAGGCCAATCCCTATCTGGGGCGTATCATCACCGGCCGCATCTCCTCCGGCATCCTCAAGCCGAACCAGGCCGTGAAGGTGTTGAATGCGGAAGGCAAGCTGGTCGAGCAGGGACGCGTGTCAAAGATCCTGGCGTTCCGCGGAATTGAGCGCACACCGCTCGATGAAGCCGAAGCCGGCGACATCGTCGCCATTGCCGGCCTCACCAAGGGCACCGTCGCCGATACGTTCTGCGACCCCACCGTCGAGACGCCACTGCAGGCGCAGCCGATCGATCCGCCGACGGTGTCGATGTCCTTCATCGTCAACAACTCCCCGCTCGCAGGCACCGAGGGCGACAAGGTGACGAGCCGCATGATCCGCGATCGCCTGATGCGCGAGGCCGAAGGCAACGTCGCGCTGCGCGTCACCGAAGCCGCCGACAAGGATTCCATGGAAGTCTCCGGCCGCGGCGAATTGCAACTCGCGATCCTGATCGAGACCATGCGCCGCGAAGGTTTTGAACTCTCGGTGTCGCGTCCGCGCGTCGTGTTCAATAAGGACGAGGCCACGGGCCAGGCGCTGGAGCCGATCGAGGAAGTCGTGATCGACGTCGACGAGGAGCATTCCGGCGTCGTCGTGCAGAAGATGAGCGAGCGCAAGGCCGAGATGATCGAGATGCGCCCCTCCGGCGGCAACAGGTTGCGGCTCGTGTTCTACGCGCCGACCCGCGGCCTGATCGGCTATCAGGGCGAGCTGCTGACTGATACCCGCGGCACCGCGATCATGAACCGCCTGTTCCACGGCTATGCGCCCTACAAGGGCGAGATCCAGGGCCGTCGTAATGGTGTCCTGATCTCCAACGATCAGGGCGAGGCCGTCGCCTATGCCATGTTCAAGTTGGAGGATCGCGGCCCGATGATGATCGAGCCGGGCTGGAAGGTCTACAAGGGCATGATCGTCGGCGAGCACACCCGCGATAACGATCTCGAGATCAATGTGCTGAAGGGCAAGCAGCTCACCAACATCCGCACCACCTCCAAGGACGAAGCGGTGCGCCTGACCCCGCCGATCCGGATGACCCTAGAAAAGGCGCTGGCCTATATCGAGGACGACGAGCTCGTCGAAGTGACGCCGAAGTCGATCCGGCTGCGCAAGAAACACCTCGATCCGAACGACCGCAAGCGCGCCGAAAAGGCCAAGGAAGCGGTAGCGTAAACGTGCGAATAGCGAATGGGGAGTAGCGACTAGGGACGTTTGGCCTCTGGCGGCGTTTCCTATACGCTATTCGCCATTCGCCACTCACTATTCGCTGACTAAATGCTCCTCCCCTCCTCAGTCGACGTCGCCATCATCGGCGCTGGCGCAGCCGGCCTTGGCGCTGCCAATGCGCTGAAGGATTCCGGTCTTTCCACGATCGTGCTGGAAGCGCGCGACCGCGTCGGCGGGAGGGCGCATACGGTTCAGGCCGCGCCCGATGTGGTGTTCGACGTCGGCTGCGGCTGGCTGCATTCAGCGGACAAGAACAGTTTCGTCACCATCGCCGAACAACTGAATTTCGCGATCAACAAGACCTTGCCGCCCTGGCGCGAGCGCGCCTATGGCAAGGCGTTCCCGCAAGCCGATCGCGACGACTTCATCCGTTCGCTCGACGAATTCTATGAGCGCGCCTGGGAAGCTGCGCAAACGGGCGAAGACGCGCCCGCCAGCCGCTATCTCGAGCCGGGCAACCGCTGGAATCCGATGATCGACGCGATCTCCACCTATGTGAACGGCTGCGAGCTCGACCAGGTCTCGATCCTCGACATGGAAGCTTACGAGGACACCAACATCAATTGGCGCGTGCGGCGCGGCTATGGCGCGCTGATCGCCGCCTATGGTGCCTCATGTCCCGTCGCGCTCAACTGCAATGTCACGCTGATCGACCATTCCGGAAAACGCCTGCGCCTCGAAACGTCGCTGGGCACGCTTGCGGCCGACCACGTGATCATGACCGTGCCGACCAATTTGATCGCGCATGAAGCGATCCGCTTCTCGCCGGCGCTGCCGGCAAAGGTCGACGCCGCGCGGGGACTGCCGCTTGGCGTCGACGACAAGGTGGTGCTGGCGCTCGCGGATGCGGACGCCTTTCCGAAGGAAGGCAATTTGCGCGGCGCCAGCATGCGCACGGAGATGGGCACCTATCACATCCGCCCGTTCGGCCAGCCCTGCATCGAAGGCTTTTTCGGCGGCCGGTTTGCAAGAGAGCTGGAAGATGCCGGCGACGGCGCCTTTGCCGCGCACAGCATCGACGAAATCGCGGGCTTCCTCGGCAACGACATCCGGCGCAAGCTGACGCCGCTCACGGAATCCCGCTGGGCGCACGATCCCTTCGCCCGCGGCGCCTATTCGCACGCACTCCCCGGCCATGCAGACAAACGCGCCGTGCTGGCCGCGCCTGTCGATGGACGATTGTTCTTCGCGGGTGAAGCGACCTCGCCGAACTTCTTCTCCACCGCACATGGCGCGCGAGACAGTGGCGAGCGCGCGGCGAAGGAAGTGCTGGCGTCAAAGGCGAAGCGCTAACTGCACACTCCGTCATTGCGAGCGCAGCGAAGCAATCCATTTCACCACCTGCGGAGGCGTGGATTGCTTCGCTGCGCTCGCAATGACGGGAGAGAGCATCATTCCAATACCCGCGCCCGCGTCTCCGCATCCGGCACAAAGCAGGTGTCGTATTTGCCGAAGATGCGGTAGCGGTTGCGGGCGATGAGATTGTAGACGGCGTCGCGCAGCGGCTTTGGCACCGCGAACAGCGCTGTCGTCCAGTGCCAGCCCGGCAGGTGGCTCAGCACCGTCAGCGCGGCGTCGGATTTGAAGTACGCGATGCCGCCATGCACGACCGCGTTGGTATCAGGGTCGGTGGGATCGATGCCGAACGTTCGCGCCAGCCGCGTGCCATAGTCCGATTGGACCGGCGTGAAGCGAAAGCGGCGATCAGAGTCGCGGGCGATGACGAAACGAACCCAGCGCGAGCAGAAGATGCAGACGCCGTCATAGAGGATCACGTCATCGTCGGGCCACTGCATCATCGGTTATCCAGTGTTAGCAACGCCACCAGCATCAGCACGATCGCGGGTCCCGTCTTCACGAGTGCGCCGAGCGGCTCGATCCAGAGATCGGGCGTCAGGATCGCGGTGCCGATCATATAGCCGAGCGAGGCCACGATGCCCGCGATCAGACCGAAGGCGGCGGTGCGACGGAAAGCGATCAGGACGCCGATGCTAATATCCATCAGGCTGGTCAGCACCGTGAACGGCCCAACCAGCGCCGGCGGAAAGTTGCGCGCGCTCAGGATCCCGGCCGCAGCATCGTAGGAGACGAACAGCGCGATGAAGCCCGAGGCGACCCAGAACAGCACCAGGCTCGCGATCACCAGCGCCTTGATCAGGAACAGCCGCGCGAACCATTTGTCCTGGATGGTCGCCGAGCGCTGGCCGACCACCTCCGCCAGTGTCCTTGGCACGATACCCGTCGCCGCCATCCAAGCGCTGGGATCACCGGTGACGCCGCGACGCAGTTCGGCGATCGCCGTGGAGCGGAGGGGCGGCATCCAGCCGAGCCGGTTCACGAGATCGCCGAGCTTCGCACCGAGATCGATCATGAACGCGGGTGGCGTCAGGCGCGGCGTGTCGGCGGTGCCAAAGGAAAAGCGGAACTGCTTGATCACGCCGCCGAGCGTGACCGGCTGCGGCTGCATCAGGTCCCATGTGACGGCGCTCGCCGCGGGATCGGCGATATCGCGCTCGGCAAGCCAGGCGATGGTCGCGGCGATATCCTCCACCGCGATCGGCTGAAACGGTGTCGCCGCATCCTTCTGTGGCAGATCGACCGGCAGCGCCGCCAGCGCGCGCAACATCGCGCTGCCGCCATAGGCCGCCGGCGCCACCACGAAGCCCGGCCGCAGGATCGCGTAAGGAATACCCGAGTCCGCGATCAACCCCTCGGCCTCGCGCTTGGTCACGCTGAACGCGGTGTGGTCGTCCTTGGCCACGCCGGGAATCGAGATGTGGACCAGCCGTATCGCCCGTCCGCTGTCACGGATCCCAGCCAACAGCCGTGCGACGAAATCTCTGTGCACCGCGCCGGTATCGCTGCCCGGGCCGTCCTGCAGCACGCCGAGGCAATTGACGACGACATCGACCTCGCGCTCCCGCAACAATCGCGCCAGCGCCGCCGCATCCAGCGTCATGACCGGCAATTCCAGGTCGAGGGAGCTGCCCCTCTGCGAGGGTGCAAAGCGGCGCGCGATCCCGATCGTCTGGAAACCTCGGATGCGCAAATCATCGGTGACGAAGCGGCCGATCAGCCCGGATGCACCGAGCACAAGTATCCTGCGATCACTCATCCTGCCCCTAAAACGGTCTTGCGATCATCCGCCGCCACCGTAGCCCGGGTGAAGCGCCAGCGTAACCCGGGAGCACTCGCAAACGTTGATGCGCAGGTCCCGGGTTGCGCGGAGCCTGTCATCGGGCGCGCGTTCGCGCGACCCGTTGGCTCCGCCCGGGCTACGCGGCTAAAACGGTCTTGCAATCATCAGCCAGAGAATCAGCATCACCGAGCCGAAGCCGGGAATGCCGAACAGAAACCAGCGGCCGAACAGGGCGAAATAGCGCGGCGGCAGCCTCTCGCTTTTCTCCGCCGCCAGCCTCGCGAGATCGCGCATCTCGATCTGCATGAAGATCACGGGCACCCAGAAGGCTCCTGCGACGACATAGAGCCCGAGCGAGGCAAGCAGCCAGCCCTCGGTAAGCGAAGTCGATGACATCTGCATCAACAGCCCGCCGGTCACCGGCTGCAACAATACCGCCGTCAGCGTGAATACCGCATCGGCGATCACCACCGTCGTCGCCGTGCGCGCGATGAAATCGGCATGGCCACTGCGATGCGCCATCAGCATGAAGAAGGCGATGCCCGTGCCGGTGCCGAGGATGACGATGGCGCCGAGCACATGCAGATATTTGACGAGGAAATAGAGCGTCATCGCTTCCTGACCGCAGCGGCAGGCCGCGCTCTCAGCGCGCGGTCGAGTTCTGCCGTGGCGAGCTTAACGCCATTCTCGCTTTCGGGCAGCCAATGGCCCTCGCCGCCATAGGCCGGCAGGACGTGAAAATCCACCCGCCCACCGGCCTCGCGAAACGCATCGGCAAGCTGGCGCGACAGCGCCGGCGAAAAATAACTGTCATTGGCGGCAACGAGCCATGTCACCGGCACTTTCGCGCCTCGGCCGAACTCGGCCGCGGAAGCGAGCAGGGTATGCGGCGCGCAAACCTGGTTCGGAAAATCATTGACGCGGCCGCCGCGCCCCGGCGCGAAGGCGATGATCGCCAAGATGCTCTTAGAGCCGCCATTGGGGCTCTCGGCGGCAAGCGCCAGCGCCCCCCAGCCACCGGCGGAATGGCTGATGACGACGGCGTGATCCTTCAGGATGAAGGACTGGTCGCTGAGGTAATCGAGTGCGAGCCTGATCTGCCCGGCGGTAGCCCGAGCCGCGCGTGAATAATCCGCCTCGTCGCAGCCGCCCTGGTCTTCCAGGTATGTTCCGCCTGTGGCGCCATGGCCTATCCGCTCCGGCACCAGCACGGCAAAACCGCGTGCGACCAGAAAGCCGGCCAGCGCGCGGTATTCGGGCTGCGGCATCTGTGCCCGACGCAACACGTTCTGCGTCGTGGCATGCGCGCCCAACGCCAGCGGAAACGGCCCTGCGCCCGGCGGGCGAAACAGCAGGGCGCGCGCCGGCCGCGCGGGATCGGGCGACGGCACCAGCCACTGCTGCCGCCGGTTCGGCTCACCCTCCTCGCCTTGCGCCCCCAAGACGGGTTGCGCCGGAGCTGCCCCGGAGCCGAGCGCCGCGGCAACAAGCAGCGCGAAAATCACTTTAAGTGAATGCATCCTTGGCCTGACGCGACCATGCTGGGCAAACAGGATTCGCCGAAAGACGATCTCGCGAATCAATCCCGGGCGCAGTTTTTCACGACACGCTTGCTGACCATATGTCATCAGCGTGACGCCAGCCTGCCCCCGCATCACGAACTGGCCGATTGAAGCTCGCACTGTCCTCTTTCGGTACAAGTCATTCGAAAACTGATGCAGAAAATCCACAGGTTAACCGATAATTAACGATAGAGCTTGAAGGCGGCGCGCCGACTTGCTTTGATTAGACCATGAGCACAACCCTGATAGAGGTCCGGCCGGCCAAGGTTGCGGATGCAGCCGCGGTGGCGGCTACGCATGACGAAGCCTGGCGTTCAGCCTATCAGGGCATCATCCCCGGCGCCGAATTGGAAAAGCTGATCAACCGGCGCGGTCCGCACTGGTGGGACAGTGCGATCCGCAAGGGCAGCCGCGTCAGCGTTCTGGTGTTCGGCGACAAGATCGCAGGCTACGCCAATTACGGTCGTAACCGCGCCCGCAGCCTGCACTTCGAAGGCGAGATCTACGAACTCTATCTGCGGCCGGAATTCCAGGGCCTCGGCTTCGGCCGCCGCCTGTTCAACGCCGCCCGCCGCGACCTCGCGCAGAGCGGGCTGAAGAGCATGGTGGTCTGGGCACTGTCCGACAACGATCCGGCCACGGAGTTTTATCGCGCACTTGGCGGCCGCATGGTGGCGCGCTCCTCCGAAAGGTTCGGGCCGAAATCGCTCGACAAGGTCGCTTTTGCCTGGACCAACTGAGGCTGGGAGCGTCTCCGGGACGGCGCCACGGGTGCGCGTCAACCAATGGCCCAAAAATCCATCATTTTTCCTCGAAAGTTAGATGGATGGGCGGGCCCTGCCCGCGTATGACAGCAGCAATCACTGGTCCTGCCCGGCGCACCTGTGCTGGCAATCACGGAGTTCTCTATGCGTATTGATGCGGTATCGATCGGAGTGAATCCGCCGCATGACGTCAACGTCATCATCGAAGTGCCGGTCGGCGGCGAGCCGATCAAGTATGAAATGGACAAGAAAGCCGGCACGCTGGTGGTCGACCGCTTCCTCTATACGCCGATGCGCTATCCCGGCAATTACGGCTTCATCCCACACACGCTGTCCGACGACGGCGACCCCTGCGACGTCCTGATCGTCAACACCCGCGCCATCGTACCGGGCGCGGTGATGAGCGTGCGGCCGGTCGGCGTGCTGCTGATGGAGGACGAGGCCGGCGGTGACGAGAAGATCCTCGCGGTGCCCTCGTCGAAGCTCACCCAGCGCTACGACAAGGTGAAGAACTACAGCGACCTTCCCCAGATCACGCTGGACCAGATCCAGCATTTCTTCGAGCACTACAAGGATCTCGAGAAAGGCAAATGGGTGAAGCTGCTGCGCTGGGGCGATGCCGATGAAGCGCGCAGGCTGATCACCGAAGGGATCGCGCGCGCGAAGAAATAGCTAGAGCGTTTTCGAGCGAAGTGGATACCGGTTCGCGTGAAGAAAACGCGTCAAAAAACGACAATCTAGAGCTTCGATTCTGATTCAATCAGGACCGGATATGCTCTAGCCGCGTCCCGTACGCGCAGTGCGGCGCCTCCGGGGCATGGGAGTGTCGAGGGGGAACGGATTGCGCCGGCTCATCAAGATCATCGGCAAGGCCCTGCTGCTCCTGGTTGCAGCGGCTCTCGTCCTTGCCGGTGTGCTCGCCTTCAATGTGTTCAGTCGCGGCTCGCGGCAGCTCCAGGTCGCTGCCATCCCGCGCGAAGCCATTGATGCGGAAGCCGCCGCCACCCGGCTGGCCGAGGCGATCCGCTTCAAGACCATCTCGAGCTTCGAAAAGCCCGAACAGCATGCCCAGGCGCTGCGCGGCATGCAGGCGCATATCGAGAAAAGCTTCCCGGCGTTTCATGCCGCCGCCAAGCGCGAGGTCATCGCCGGTCTGAGCCTGCTCTACACCTGGGAAGGCAGCGATCCGCGGGCACAGCCGATCGCCCTGCTCGCGCATCAGGACGTGGTGCCGGTCGCTCCCGGCACCGACAAGGACTGGCAGCAGCCGCCTTATGACGGCGTGATCGCCGACGGCTTCATCTGGGGCCGCGGCTCCTGGGACGACAAGGGCAACCTCTATTCGATGCTGGAGGCTGCGGAGGCGCTCGCAAACGCCGGCTTTCAGCCGAAGCGGACGATCTATTTCGCCTTTGGCCATGATGAGGAGGTCGCGGGCACGCGCGGCGCCAAGGCGATCGCCGCGACGCTCGCCTTGCGCGGGATCAAGCTCGACTTCGTGCTCGACGAGGGCCTGCTCATCACCGACGGCATTATGAAAGGGCTTGCCAAGCCGGCTGCCCTGATCGGCGTCGCGGAAAAAGGCTATGCCACGCTGGTGCTGTCGGCGCAGGCGACGCCCGGCCACTCCTCGATGCCGCCGCGCGAGACCGCGATCGGCATGATGAGCGCGGCGCTCACAAGGCTCGAGGATCACCGCCTGCCGATGCAGATCCGCGCCACGGTGTCGGAGATGTTCGACACGCTGGCGCCCGAGATGAACGGCGTCAACCGCGTGATCCTGTCGAATCTCTGGCTGTTCAAGCCGCTGCTCCTGCGCGAATTCGCGAAGACCGGACCGACGGAAGCGATGGTCCGCACCACTACCGCGCTCACCATCTTCAATGCCGGCGACAAGGACAATGTGCTGCCCGGCCGCGCCGAGGCGACCGTCAATTTCCGCCTGCTTCCCGGCGACACCCAGGCGAGCGTGACCGATCATGTCCGTTCCACCATCGGCAACGATCGCATCTCGATCAAGCCGTTCCCCGGCAACACCGATCCGCCGCCGGTGACCGGCACGGCCGGCGCGTCCTACCAGACGCTCAACCGCACCATCCGCGAGATTTATCCTGACGTCATCGTCGCGCCCGGCCTGATGATCGCCGCGACCGATTCGCGGCACTATGCCGGGATCACCGACAACATCTTCCGCTTCTCCCCGGTACGCGCCAACAGCGAGGACCTGAAGCGCTTCCACGGCACCAACGAACGCCTCAGCATCGAGGGCTATGCCGACATGATCCGGTTCTATCAGCGATTCATCGAGAACAGCGCGGGATAAGCATCCCAGCCGTCATTCCGGGGCGATGCGAAGCATCGAGCCCGGAATCCATCGAGCCGCATGCGCCGGAGGAGAAATGGATTCCGGGCTCGTCCTTCGGACGCCCCGGAATGACGGCGTTTGCCTAAACCCCCGGCGCCGGCAGTTTGGCGATGGCGCAAGCGGCGCGGAGCGTGTTCACCAAAAGGCACGCCACCGTCATCTGCCCGACACCGCCCGGCACCGGCGTGATCGCGCCGGCGACCTTGAGCGCCTCCTGATAGGCGACGTCGCCGACCAGCCGCGGCTTGCCGCCCTCTACCGGAATGCGGTTGATGCCGACATCGATCACGGTCGCGCCCGGCTTGATCCAGTCGCCGCGCACCATCTCGGGCCTGCCGACCGCCGCATAGAGCAGGTCGGCGCCGGCAGCGAGCTTCGGCAGGTCGCGCGAGCGCGAATGCGCGATCGTCACCGTCGCATTCTCGTTCAGGAGCAACTGCACCAGCGGACGCCCGACCAGATTGGAGCGCCCGATCACGAGCGCATTCATGCCTTCGAGCGAGGCATGCACGCTCTTGGTCAGGATGATGCAGCCGAGCGGCGTGCAGGGCGACAGCGCGGCAAAGCCGCCGGCGAGCCGCCCGGCATTGTTCGGATGCAGGCCATCGACGTCCTTGGCCGGATCGATGGCATTGATGATGGTTTCGGTGTGAATCGATTTCGGCAGCGGCAGTTGCACCAGGATGCCGTGCACCGCCGGGTCGCGGTTGAGCTTGCCGATCAGCGCGAGCAGATCGGCCTGCGCGACGTCGGCCGGCAGCTTGTGCTCGAACGAAGCCATGCCGGCAGCCTGCGTCTGCGTGTGCTTGCTGCGGACATAGACCTCGCTCGCGGGATCATTGCCGACCAGGACCACCGCCAGCCCCGGCACCAGCCCCTGCTCGCGCTTGACGCGGGCAACCTCTTCCGCGACGCGTGCGCGGAGGTCGGCTGCAATGGCTTTTCCGTCGATGATGTGAGCCGTCATCTCAGTCCTTCGCGTTGAATGCGGTCAGTTGACGCAAGGTCTCGCCGAGCTGTCGCGGATCGCCCTCGATCGCCACCTGTTTGAGCCGCGACGTGGCGCCCGAGAGGATCTTCACCCGTCCCTTGGGCACGGCCAGCGCCTTGGCGAGCAGTTCCGTCACCGCCCGATTGGCCTCGCCGCCGTCGGCAATGGCGCGGACCCGGACCTTCACCACGCTGCGGCCGTCGGACAGCGTCTCGATGCCATCGATGTCGTCGCGGCCGCCGCGAGGCGTCACGCGCAGTGCGACGCTGATGCCATCGGTGGAATAGCGCCAAGGGAGCTGTGCCAAGGGTCGCTCACCGGCCGAAGGCGCTCAGATCACGTTGGGATAGACGTAGTACATGATCACCCGCTCGATGAACATGATGAGCAGGATCACGATGATCGGCGAGATATCGAGCCCGCCCAGATTCGGCATGATCTTCCGGATCGGCGCCAGCACCGGTTCCGTGATCCGGTACAGGAACTCGGCCACCGCGGATACGAACTGGTTACGCGTGTTCACGACATTGAACGCGACCAGCCACGACAGGATGGCAGCGGCGATCAGGAGCCAGACATAGAGGTCAAGGACAATGATGACGATGTCGAGAATGGCGCGCATGTGGTGGGGGCTCGCGGGTGGGACAGTGAGCTAAATATCGGTTCGCCCCTGTACAAACAAGGGAACTTCCGGACCAAGGTGGCCAAAAACCGGGCGTTTACTGTTCTTGACTTGGGCTTGGGCCGGACGGTAAATGGCGCCGATTGCCGGCCGCATTGCTCAGCACGGACCGGTCTGGACGGGGCCATAGCTCAGCTGGGAGAGCGCATCGTTCGCAATGATGAGGTCGGCGGTTCGATCCCGCCTGGCTCCACCACGCTTCGCCCTTCGGGCTACGCGTGGCGCAGCCGCGCAGAGCCCGAGGGGCGAAGCGTGGTGTCCGGCGAAGCCCAACGGGCGAAGACGGGCTTTTTTGTCCACGAACTAACCTGCCAGCCGGCGCCGTTCGCGCACCCCCTACTCCGCCGCCTCCGACATCACCTCCATCGGCACGCGCGCAAGCCAGTCATTCATGAAATGCTTCAGCCACGCCCGCTCGACCGCGTCATAGACGGCGCGGTCGGCAAAATGCTGATGGCGTGGGCGCGCGCCGGGCGAATCCAGGCGGTCGCCGCCGCGCGTGGTCCAGCAATGCATCATCGCGTAGGTGACGTCAGGATGGAACTGGAAGCCGAAGGCGTGTCCGTACCTGAACGCCTGCACCGGAAAGTCGCCGCCCTCGGCGAGAAGCTCGGCGCCGTCAGGCAGTTCGAATCCCTCGCGGTGCCAGTGGTAGACCTGCTGCGGCCAATAGGGGCAAAGCGCGCGGCCTGCTTCGGTCGGGCGGATCGGATAATAGCCGATCTCGGCGCGGCCTTCCGGATGCGGCGCGACGCTCGCGCCGAGCTGCTTGGCGAGCATCTGGGCCCCCAAGCAGATGCCGAGAAACGGCCGTTGCTCGCGCAGCGGAATCTCGATCCAGTCGATCTCCCGCCGCACAAAATCGTCGCCATCATTGGCGCTCATCGGGCCGCCGAAGATGATGGCGCCCGCGTGCTCGTCAAGCGTCTCGGGAAGCGCATCGCCAAACCGCGGGCGGCGGATATCCAGGGGATGGCCGAGCGCGCACAAGGCGTTGCCGACGCGGCCGGGCTTGGAAGCCTCCTGGTGCAGGACGATCAGGACCGGCAGCAGGGAGGCAGGTCCGGTTGGGGTGACGGCCGCGCGCCTTCCACCGGGGAAAGGCAGCACGACATTGGCTTTTTCAGACCGTGACGACATCGACCTCAAGCGGCATGCAGCAAAGCTGGCAGCATACCTAAGCGATTCTTAATTTCGGGTGAGTTCACGCCAACTCATCGAAAATTTGAAAGCAAATCGCGGGCCAGATTGGAGCGTTTTCGAGCGAAGTGGACACCGGTTCGCATAGCAATCAAGTTTACGCAGATTGCGTAGACTTATCTGCGAAGAAAACGCGTCCAAACAAGAATCTGGCGCCCTCGATCTGCGTCAGCGCCGGCGCAACTGGAAACCGCCGACTGCCGTCAGGATGAAGGAGCGTGGGAAAAATCGGAGCAGGAGCGGCACGAACTTGATGAGGCCGGGAAGCACCGCGCGCTTGTTCGCCATCAAGCCGCCATAGGCCTGTCGCGCGACCTCCGCCGCCGAGACGTTGAGGATCGCGGAGTCAAATCCCGGCGCGAACCCGGCGCGGGCCTGGAATTCCGTCGGCACCGGCCCCGGACAGACCAGGGTGACACGGACGCCGTGCGGCTCGAGCTCCTTGCGTAGCGCCTCCGTGAACGACAGCACATAGGCCTTGGAAGCGTAATAGACCGCCATGCCCGGCCCCGGCAGGAAGCCCGCGATCGAACCGACATTGAGGATGCCGCCGCGATGGCGGATCAGCGAATCGGCAAATCGCAGCGACAGATCGGTCAGCGCGCGGATGTTGACGTTGATGATGTTGAGCTGGTCGGCCCGGTCGCGCTTGTTCGCGTAGCCGAACACGCCGAAGCCAGCATTGTTGACGACATATTCGACCTCGACGCCGGCCTCGGCCAGCGCGGTGGCGATCTTGTCGCCGGCATCTGACTGCTCGAGGTCGCAGGGAATCACGATCGCCGCCGCGCCGCCCTTGGCGGCGATTTCACTGGCGAGCGCCGTGAGGCGATCGGTGCGGCGCGCCACCAACGCCACACGATGACCGTTGGATGCGAAAACTCGCGCCAGCTCGGCGCCTATACCCGCCGATGCACCGGTAATCAGCGTCACACACTCGGTCACGATCGAATGCTCTTAATGAATCACAGGGCCCGTTACGAACGGCCGGACGAGAGCATAGGCTTGTGGTCGGGCGCAAGCCACCCGCGGGCATATCCGCATGCAGCGCCGGCCGCGTTCGCGATCGGAATGCATCATTTTTGGGGCTTATCGCGCAACCGGCCGGTTTGCGCGATGCACATTAAAGTTTCGTCATCTGCACGCTGAAGCGAACAGCCCGCGAACGCCGTGTCAGATTGCCGCGTCGGCAACGCCCCAGGGACCTCGGGGCACGCTCGCTTGCTTTTCGGCTACGCGGCGCTTCAGATCGATGCGATCGCGCGAGGAAACACCCAGGAGATCCGCCGCGCGCCACACCACGTTGTCCTCGAACTCGCTGACCTGGCCGTCGGCATAAACCAGTTCCCACATCATCTCGACGATGCGCAGGCGGCCCTCTTCGTTGACCTGCCGCATGATGACGCTCGTGAAATGATAGAGATCGACCGCCTCGCCTTCGATCCGCGTTGCGGAAGCGATCAATTTGTCCGCGGTGCCGCGATCGAGTCCAAAGCGGCTTTCGATCAGGCTGTGCAGTTTGCGCTTCTCGTTCGCGCTCGGCTCGCCGTCGATCGAGACGACGTGGACGAGCAGCGCAGTGGCGGCAAGACGATAATCATTGTCATCAAACGCCCGATCCGCTTGTGCATCGGGCGACACAATATCGGCAATGAATTGGCGAAGTCCGTCAAGCATCAACGCCTCTATCGATTGACAGTGGATTGGACCTATATGGCGTGGAAACCTGACCCGCGCAATCGCGCCCGTTCTGCGGCCTGCATTACGTTTAGGCAATCTGGGCGCCGGTAAGGCCAAGTTCGCCGTCATTGCGAGCGGAGCGAAGCAATCCATCTCACCACTTGCGGAGGCATGGATTGCTTCGCTTTGCTCGCAATGACGGTTGAAGTCGGCCGCTCAGGGTATCTCGTACACGACCATCTTGTCAGCGATCCCGCGTAGCGCCGCTTCCTTCTGGATCGGCCGGATCTCCGCGTTCTTCAGAATGGAGAGCACTTCCGGCGAATCGATCACCGGCGCAGTGATATGAATTTCCTGCTGAGTCGACAGGCTCTGCACACGTGCGGCGATGTTGACGGTCTGGCCGAAATAATCCTGGCGCTCGTTGAGCATCACTGCGAGGCACGGGCCTTCGTGAATTCCGATCTTGACGATCAGGTCCTCCTTGCCGCGCTCGTCGTTGAGCCGCTTCATCGCCGCGCGCATGCGCAGGCCGGCGGCGAGCGCATGTTCAGGCTTGATGAAGGTCGCCATCACGGCATCGCCAATGGTCTTCACCACCGCGCCGTGCTCGGAAGCGATGATATCGAGCAGCGCATGGAAATGCGCACGCACGAGATCGAAAGCGGCGAGGTCGCCGACCCGCTCATAAAGCGCGGTCGAGCCCTTGAGATCCGTGAACAAAAAAGTCAGCGAGGTGATCTTCAATCGCTGGTCGACGTTGAGATTGTCAGCCTTGAAGACGTCACGGAAGGTCTGGTTGCTCAGCATCCGCTTCGCAGTGAGGATCGGCTTGCGCCTGCCCAGCATCTTGTGCAGCGCGTCGCCGGCAATCCAGACCGATGGCAGCACGCGGACGCCGGCCTGATTTTCCAGCGAAAGTCGCAATGGCCCTGGTCGCAGCACCGTCGTGCCTGTCGGTGCCTTCAGCTTGTTGTAGACGATTGAAAGCTGCTGGCGATCGGTGGTCGGCTCGCCCTGAATGTCAATGAAGTGGGCCGAATGCGTCACCGGCTCGAACACGATGACGTACTGGTTGGGCAAGTTCAGCGACAGGATCGCCTTCTCGCCGGCCGGCAGTTCGAGCGCCTCGAGCGTCGCTTCGTTGATCAGGCGCGAAAACGATTCGTCGTTGATGTCGACACCCGAACTCCAGAACATCTGCCGCACATATTCCCAGATCGGCAGCGTGTTGGGATCATGCGCGCCGATGCGGCGGACTCGTGGGCTGACGGTGAAGGCGACCTCGACCATTTCGTCGACCGAAGCCTCGTAGCCGGCGGCGCAGAGCGCGCAATTATAATCGTCGTGACGCAGCGATTTCAGCGTCGAGTGCGCATCGAGCACCCCGCCGCAGCCAGGACACAGCACGTTCCAGCTCATGTCGAACAGGCCGAGCCGTGACGAGTGGAGGAAACCGGAAATGACCTTTTCCTCGTCGAGCCCGGTACGCCCGGCGAAGTCCAATAGGTTGATGCGGTTGAGATCGCGGTCATGGCCATCGGCAATCAGCCGCGCGATTTCGTCAACGACGGCCGGATCGGCCGTTTGTTTCAACACTGCGAACTGGGCCTGCGTATCGCTCATGGCGGAACCTTAGATGAGATGACCCGCGCCGGAACGCAAGGTCTGATTATCTCGGCTTGATCGTAAACATCGGCGAGCGGTCGGGCTGGGTCGTCACGACCCCGACCGGCATCACCGGCTGCCGGTCGACCAGCGAGACACGGAACGCGCCGATCAGTTTCGCCAGCGCCAGCGTCGCCTCGACCATTGCGAAATGCGCGCCGATGCAGACCCGTGCACCGACGCCGAACGGCAGATAGGCAAAGCGATCGGGCGGCGTGCCGGCCATGAAGCGCGACGGCACGAACGCCGCCGGATCGTGCCAGAGCTTCTCATGCCGGTGCAGCAGCCACGGCGCGATTAGCACCACGTCGTGCTTTTTCACGGGCATGTCGGCGATCGTATCCGCCCCCGCCGCGGCGCGCGCGATCAGGAAGGCCGGCGGATAGAGCCGCATGGTCTCCTCGATGACGGCGCGGGTGAACTTCAGCCGCTCGATCTCGAGCCCACCGCCTGCGGCGACCGCCTTCACCTCGGCGGCGAGATCCTCCTGCGTCGCCGGATCGAGCGAAAGCAGATAGAGCGCCCAGAACAGCGCAGTTGCCGTCGTCTCATGGCCGGCAAGGATCATGGTCGCGATCTCGTCGCCGAGCTGCGCGTCGGTGAAGGCCTGCCCGGTCTCGGGGTCGCGCGCCGCAACCATGAGGTCGAACAGATCGCACGGCGGCGCATCGCTTGTCTTGCCGGCGGCGCGGCGCTCCGCCATCAGCATGGCGACAAAGCCGGTCCAGCGCTTGCGAAAGCGGGCGCGCGCAAAATCCTGCGGGCTCGGCCAGCTCAATGGCAGCAGCATATCGAGGAAGCGTGGCCGCGCCAGCCGCTCGCCATACTCCATGACGAAATCGCGCAAGGTGCCGCCATGGCGGTCCATGCCGAACGAAAACATGGTGCGGCCCGCGATCTCGAGCGTCATCCGCTGCATCGTCTCGCGAAGGTCCACCGGACCATGGCTGGCGGCCTTGAGCTTTCCGATGGTCTCGTCGGTCACGGCGACCATGTGCGGCACCAGCGTCGTGATCGCGCGCGGCGTGAAGGCCGGCGCGAGCGTGCGGCGCTGGTGTTTCCAGGCGCGGCCTTCGGCGATCAGGAGACCTTCGCCGAGCATCGGGCGCAACACCCGGAAGGCGGTCGGCGTGCGCGTATAATTCTCGTAATTGTCGACCAGCACATGCCTGATCGCATCCGGCGTGTTGAGGATGAAGCTGCTGCGGCCGAAGAAGCGGCCGCGGACGATCTCCTCCTCATAGGCGCGCTGGCTCCAGCTTTCGATCGGGCTGCGGCTGATCAGGGTCATGCGCCTGAAGGCGGACAAGTCGTCCGGCGCGCGCGGGGGACAGGGCGGCACCAGCCGCTTCCGCGCAACCGGCAGGTCGTAGACTTCGGCTATGCTCATGGTGCTGCTCCAGTCTCGATCCACCCAGTCTACGCTCTCCATCCGGGGGTGATGAAGCCGTCTTTGGGGAGAGTTCGCCGAACACGCGCATTTGTTACCTCGCCGCCCGCTCCTCGCTCCCGAGCCGGGTTTTTGCGGAATGGAAATGACAGCATGACGACTGGACAATACGGGCGTTTGACGGGCATCACTCGGCTGCCGGAATCAGGCAGCCAACAGAGGACCACGGAACCACCATGACAGCATCGCCGCGACGCCCGAGCCCTGCCTCCGACGGCATCTTGGGGCCGCTTCGGCATTCAGTGTTCCGGCGCATCTGGCTGGCGAGCCTGCTCTCCAACCTCGGGATCCTGATCCAGGGCGTCGGCGCCGCCTGGGCGATGACGCAGATGACATCTGCGGCCGACAAGGTGGCGCTGGTGCAGACCGCCCTGATGCTGCCGGTCATGCTGATCTCGATGCCGGCCGGCGCCATTGCCGACATGCACGACCGCCGGGTCGTGGCGATGGTGTCGCTTCTGATCGCGCTGGCCGGCGCCACGGTTCTGACCGCGCTGGCGTGGCTCGACCGGGTGACCCCGAATATCCTGCTCGCGCTCTGTTTCATCGTCGGCAGCGGCATGGCGCTGTTCGGTCCGGCCTGGCAGTCCTCGGTCAACGAACAGGTACCGCCCGAAACGCTGCCCGCCGCGGTGGCGCTGAACGGCATCAGCTACAACATCGCCCGCAGCTTCGGGCCGGCGATCGGCGGCATCGTGGTCGCAGCCGCGGGCGCGGTGGCCGCCTTTGCGCTCAACGCCCTGTTCTATCTGCCGCTCCTGATCGTGCTGTTCCTCTGGGACCGCGTCAGCGAGCCGTCGCGGCTGCCGCGCGAGCGGCTCAACCGCGCCATCGTCTCGGGCATGCGTTACATCAATCATTCGCCGTCGATCAAGATCGTGCTGACGCGCACGCTGGTCACCGGCATCATCGGCGGCTCGGTCTCCGCGCTGATGCCGCTGGTGGCGCGCGACCTGTTGCATGGCGGCGCGCAGACCTACGGCATCATGCTCGGCGCCTTCGGGATGGGCGCGGTGCTCGGCGCCCTCAATATCGGCGAGGTGCGCAAGCGGATGAGCGGCGAGGCGGCGGTGCGCGTCTGCGCGATCTCGATGGCGGGCGCGATCGCCGCGGTTGCGATCAGCAAGCTGCCGGTGGTGACCGCGGCGGCGCTGGTGCTGGCCGGCGCGGTCTGGATGATGGCGATCGCGCTGTTCAATATCGGCGTGCAACTCTCGGCGCCGCGCTGGGTCGCCGGCCGCTCGCTGGCGGCGTTCCAGGCTGCAATCGCGGGCGGAATCGCGATCGGAAGCTGGGGCTGGGGCCGCCTTACCGATGTCGCCGGCGTCGAGATCGCGCTCCTGGTCTCCGCGGGGCTGATGCTGCTGTCACCGCTGCTTGGCCTGTGGCTCCGGATGCCGCCGGTCGGCGCTCGCAACGAGGACGCCACCGAAATGCTCGCGGATCCCGAGGTCCGGATGCTGCTCACGCCGCGCAGCGGGCCGCTAGTGGTCGAGATCGAGTACCGCGTCGCACAAGAGAACGCGCGCGCCTTCCACAACGTGATGCTGGAGGTGCAGCTCAGCCGGCAGCGCAACGGCGCTTATGGCTGGTCGATCGCGCGCGACATCGCCGATCCCGAATTGTGGACCGAGCGCTATCACTGCCCGACCTGGCTCGACTACTTGCGTCAGCGCAACCGCGCCACCCAATCCGAGCGCGAACTGCATCTGAAGGCGATCGCCTTCCATCTCGGCCCCGAACCGATACGGGTGCGCCGCATGCTGGAGCGTCCTTTCGGCTCGGTGCGCTGGAAGGACGAGACGCCCGACCCCGGAGCCACCGAAGTATTGCCCGTCGTCGCGACCGCAGCCGGCAGCAGCACCTGACTGCCCTGGTCCTCGTAGCCCGGGTGAAGCGTCAGCATAACCCGGGACCGCTCGAGCATGATCCGGAAAAGTGGAGACCGGTTTTCCGAAAAAGATCATGCTCAAACAAAGAGCTAGGCCGTGTGGACAGTTACCTTATCCAGAGCAGAGTGGCGGCAATGGCGACGAC
>NZ_JBEGDB010000568.1:0-1740 GCF_043638955.1 Bradyrhizobium sp. 31Argb
AAAGGTGGACTTCTCTTGCTTCGGGTATCATCCATATCTTGAAGCACGACTCACGATCCAAGAAAAGTGGGTACTAGTCCGTGTTGCGACGACATGCCCCGCTTTCAATCGCCAGATATTGATGCGATTGGCTCGCCTTTGCAATTCGCCTGGCGCAAGAGGCGCAGCCCTGCGAGCAATGCGGTGAAGACCATCGTCAGCAGCAGGATCGCGACCGTGGATTCACGGATATCGTGGACCTGCCAGCCATAGCCTCTGTCGTCGACGGCTTCGCCTCTCTCTCCCATGATCCAGGGCACGATGTGCGTAACGCCGGCGCCGACATAGAAAAGGATGCCGATCACCGCCAGCCTGTGACTAATCCTCAAGTGCTGCCGTCGGCCGTCGCAGCGCAGGTGGAGGGCGAAGGCCTGGCAGATCAGCCAGGAGGTGAGAAGCCAGCCGAGATAGTTGGAGAGTGGAACACCGAACATTCCACCGCCGCCGTGCCATATCCAAGCCTTGGCTATCGTCGCGTTAGGGGCATCCGTCACAAGATTCCACTGGGTCATCACGAAAGCGGCTACGATGGGCAGGGCGACCAAATTGAAAGGTCGATCGAGCTGACGATCGGCGTGATCCAAAAGAACCGACGCGACCACCCATGAAAAATAGCCCACAACGAACCATACCGGTCCCACGATGATCGGGATGAGGCCGATCTGCGGCAAGTCCGCGCCGACCACGAAATGAAAGGTCCCAAATGGAAACGCTGTGGCAGCGCTCAGGTTTTCCATCGCAAACGCAATTGCGTTACAAGTAACGAACAGAACCAAGGCGCTCCGCGCACCATAGGCGAAGGTGGCGTGGATCAGGGCGCAGGCAATGAAAAGTGCCGCAAGCGCTTGAGCAACCGGGGTTGGATTCCAGGAAAACCAAATTGCGGCCGCAAGAATGCCGGCGATGGCCAACCAAAGCGCGGCCTCCTGCGGCACGCGGAGTCGGCCTCGGCCGGCATTGTCTGGGGTCATTGCATGCAATCCTTCAGTTGAGCAACCGGCAGCAAGGCTTACTTAACGTAGTTGCACCGGGTAGGCAGCGCAAGTACGAGCAGCGGCGCGGGGAGGGGTGCATATTTCACTGATAGTGAGCAGCGATCTCGCGCGATCATGAGCGCCGAATTCAGACGATCGTGAGCAGCCCGCTCCGGCCGAGGCGGTGATAGAGTCAGCGTTCTGGCTGCTCGTCAAGGGTGATGGTTTTGGCGTTGCGTTTTCGCATGCTTTCGCCGGCCAGCTGGAGGCGGTGAGCGTTATGGACGAGGCGATCGAGGACGGCGTCGGCGAGCGTGGGATCTCCGATAACTTCGTGCCATGAGTCCACGGGAAGTTGGCTGGTTACGATGGTCGATGCGCGGCCATGGCGGTCCTCGAGGATTTCCAGTAGATCGCGCCGCTCGGCGACGGTGAGCACCGACAATCCCCAATCGTCCAAAATCAGAAGCTGGACGCGGCCAAGGGTTTTGAGCAAGCGGGCATAACGTCCATCTCCCCGCGCGAGCGCCAACGCTTCGAACAATCTTGGGACGCGATGGTAGAGAACCGAGCGATTGTCGCGGCAGGCCTTGTGACCGAGAGCACAGGCTAACCAGCTTTTGCCCAATCCGGTCGCCCCGGTTAGAAGAAAATTCTCGTGGCGATCGATCCAGTCGCCGCTGACGAGCTTGGCGAAGACGGCCCGGTCGATCCCCCGCGGCGTGCG
>NZ_JBEGDB010000569.1:0-1728 GCF_043638955.1 Bradyrhizobium sp. 31Argb
AGCTCGCGCCAAACTCGGCCGCGCCTATCCAGCCACCCCCAAAGAGTCAAAATCACTGTGATAGACCACTAGCCGATCGCAGTCAGCGGCAATAAGCTTTCTCGGCAGCGGTCACCTTAGGCGATGTGCTTAGGCGCTTTTCTGCGTACCAACGATCTGGTGCGCGCAAAATCGGCATTTTGGTGCGATCCGTACGGTTAAGCTCAATCAGTTCATGATCGCAGCAGTGATGGCTTCCTCGGTCTCTTCAACGATCTCTTCGTCGCTCATGCCGGCAACCTAAACATGCTGCCATCGTCTAGCAAGCCAGGATAGCGCCCTCTCAAGGCGTAGACGCGGGGGCGGATCCCGCTGGCAGTGCCAATTGCCCACGTAGCTCAGCGGATGAGCGCCTTGCTAGGAGGACGCAGGTTCGATTCCTGCCGTGGGCTCCAAGATACCTGGGTAAAGCTCGTGTGGAAGAGCACCGCGTTTGGGCCGCGGAGGCGCGTGGTCGGAGCACGCTACCCAGACCAGGTTGTTGCCTCTTAGCTCAGCTGGAAGAGCGCTCGACCCTGACTCGAGAGGTCCGCGGTTCGAAGCCGCGAGAGGCTGCCAATGGCGAGAGACCCTGTCGGATAGGGGCCAGTCTGCAAAACTTGGAGAAGTGGGTTCGACTCCCGCTCTCGCTTCTATGCCTTCGTAGCTCAGCGGACAGAGCAAGGGTCTTCTAAACCCGAGGTCGCCAGTTCGATCCTGGCCGAAGGCTGAGATTGGTCAGCGCTTCGCGCAGTATCTTGTGCCAAGCAGCCCGGCCGCCTTCGACGTAAGCCTGTTCCTGTTCCGGTTCTTACGTCATCGATGTGGTCCTTTTGAAATTGGAGAGGTGGCCGAGCGGCTGAAGGCGGCGGTTTGCTAAACCGCTAGACCGACGTGTCTCGCAGGTTGGAATCCTGTCCTCTCCGCCATCAATTCCGGAGTCCTCGCCTGGCAAGAAAGGCGCGGTCGATCTCGCGGCCGGCCGGCGCCAGCACCTCGACCACGTTGCCGTCGGCGTCGCAGCAGCGCCGCATGGTGTAGGCGAACGTGCCGAGGCTTGGGGTAGGGACGTTGACCGTCGCGGCGCGCGGCCGCTCCGTCTTGGCCCCATGTGCAGGGCCGCCGACAAATTCAATGAGGGATTTGGTCATGGGCTCGTCACGCTTGGTTTCGTCGTCGCGGAGATTACCGCCCGCGACAACTCGAGAGCCATCTGCCAATCGTAGCTCTGGAGGAAATCGCTCTCGTCAAGCCGGGCCCGCCAGTCAAGCTTACCGCCGGTCCAGATGTCAATGATGGCGCTGGCACCGATAATTTCGGGCAATAACTTTTCAATGCGGGATCATAGTGTTTATCACTATTTGCGGGCGTACCTTAAGGGCAGAGCGTCAAGATTTCCACTCTAAAAGCACCGGTTCGAATCCGGTCGTCCGCACCAATCACGCCGCGGCCGCGCCCTTTGAGGTGAGCCGCAGCTTCCGGCCGCCGGCATCTTCGACCCAGCCGTGATCGCCGGCATATTGCAGGCCCTGCATGAGTTCTTCGCGATCCGATCCGTCGGGCCGAAGCCAGATCTCCTCGATTGAGGTGAAGATCATGATGTCGCCCGGCTGGATGCCGGCGTCCTTCATGATCTTACTCATAGGTCAGAAATATAGGCGACATTGTTGCGGCGTTGGTGTATGCTATCGGCATGAAACGCGACGGCCG
>NZ_JBEGDB010000570.1:0-1721 GCF_043638955.1 Bradyrhizobium sp. 31Argb
AGCTCGTGGATGCACCGCTGCGAGGGATACGGCGCCGCCGTCCGGTTCAGTTCCTCCAGCAGATACCTGCGCTCAGCGGCCGGCAGGATGTCCAGCTCCCGCACCGGCGTGTCCGGCGCCCGCTCCAGCGCCTGCGCCAGCTGCTCGAGCGCCCGCTGCATGTAGCCGCAGACCCGATCCGCACAGACCCCTTCCGCCACCTGCGCCGTCAGCCCGAGCGCCTCGCCAAAATCCTCCACCGACAAGGTCAGCGGATAATTGGTGCGCTCCTCCCCGCCCAGCCATTCCACGCCCACCAGACTGTCATCGGTTGCAGTGGCGACCGCCGCGGTGTTGTGGCGGTAGTTCAACAGCGCGCTGAACAGCGGCGCCGGCGCTGCAACGCCGCTGCAGCGTTGCGCCAGCGCCAGCGAGGCATGCTCATGTGCCAGCAGCTCGGCCAGCCGGGCGTGCGTGGTTCGCACGCTCGCCTCGGCGGCGGTCCCATCAAGATCAAGCCGCAGCGGCAGGGTGTTGATGAACAGCCCCATGGCGCGGTCGGCGCCGGCGTTGCCCTGCAGGCGGCCGAACAGCACCGTGCCGAACACCACCTGCTCGCGGCCGCTGCTGCGCGCCACCACCTGCCCCCACGCCAGATGGCACAGGCTCGCCAGACTCACGCCCAGCCGCCGCGCCTGTTCCCGCAGCCGCGCATGGAGCGCCGGCGGCAGCATCCGATGCGCCTCACTAACCCCGCCGCCGTCGCCGCGCACCTCGCTCAAGCCGAACGGCGTGGTCGGCTCGTCGATGTCGGCCAGCAGCTCCCGGAAGAACGCTTCGTCCGCCTCGGCATCACCGCCGAGATGCGCCTGCGCCACCAGATTGCGGAACGGCTGCGGCGCCGTCAGCTCAGGCTCCCGCCCCTCCAGCTCGGCCCGGACCTCAGCATGCATCACGTCCAGCGTGGTGTGATCCCCGATCAGATGATGCTGCAGCTCCAGCAGCAGCCAGCGCGCGCTGCCGGGCTCGCGCGCAATCACAAACCGCAGCAGTGGCGCCCGGCCAAGCTCGATGCGGTGCCGGCGCGGATCAAACCGCTCCCTGAGCTGCTCGGCGCCAGCGCCATGAGCGCCATCCAGCTCGACCTCGGTCACCTCCAGTCGCGCCTTCCGCCACACCACTTGGGCCGGCCGCGACAGCCTCTCCCAGACAAACGACGTGCGCAGGATGTCATGCCGATCCACCACCCGCTGGACCGCGGCAAGATAGCGCTCGAGCAGCCCACGCTCGGCAAACGCCATCTGCGACACCAGCAGGTATGGATCGCCCTTTGCCGCCAGCAGATGATGGAATAGGATGCCGTCCTGCAGCGGCGACAGGCCGTAAATGTCCTGGATGTTGCCAACGCCGCCGGGCACCGTGGCGACGATCCGCTCGATCTCGTCCTGCGTAAGCTCGATCAGCGGCAACATCTGTGGCGTGATCGCCGCACTCCGTTCGGTGATCAGGTTGGCCGGGACCGCCACCTCGTGATGACGGCCCAGGCTTGCGGCCAGATCCGCCAGCACCGGCTTGGCGAACAGGGTGCGCACCTCGATGCCCAGCGACCGCCGCCGCAGACGTTCCATCAGCTGCACCGCCAAGAGCGAGTGCCCGCCCAGTTCGAAGAAGTTGTCGTGCCGTCCGACCCGCGCCAGCCCGAGCAGCTCGGCCCAGAGCTGCGCCAGCGCGGTCTCGATCTC
>NZ_JBEGDB010000571.1:0-1699 GCF_043638955.1 Bradyrhizobium sp. 31Argb
GTCTTGGCCGGTGGCCACCGGCCAAGACGCTAAATCGCTTCCATCGCACAAATCATGCCCGTGCAGATACAAGGGGTCGTCGCCGCGGGCACGGTGCGCGTGGAGAGAGACCCCTCACCCAAGCGCGTTCGTGCCGACGCCGGAGTAGCCCTCTCCCACAAGGGGGCGAGGGCGCATCAAGCAGCACCTCGCAGGTTTATCGGTCGACGTTGAGTACTTCACCGGTGCGGGCGTCGACATCAACTTCCATGTATCGGCCTTCGATATCCCGCCCCTCGATTTGCCATTCATAGCCGGCAAATTCAGTGTGAGACACCGCTACGAGACCGAGATCGGTCGCGATCGCCAGTGCTCTCTGCATCGATATGAGATCGCCAGAATCATAAGCCTTGGCCTGTGTCGCAATCCCAAGGGTCATAACCGCAACCATCGGGAGGATGAATTTTCGCATGGGCCACTCCTGGTGAAGGTTCGTTACGGCAGGCACCAACAGCCCTCGAGGCGTATTGGTTCCCATTTCACAGCGAAACTGGGTGATCAGCAGCGGTTGCGACCGCTTGTTGGCTGCCAATTGGCGACAATGGGACGGTTTCCTCGCGGCGCGGGTTGCTTCGATCACGGATTCGTTTGCTTTAAGGACAAAGCTTGTCGATTTGCCAAATCCGCCCGACCGCGCCAAATTGTTGCCGGAAGAAAGGCGTGCCATGCGTATTGCTGGTTGGGTTTTGCTGCTCGCAGGATTCGTCCTGTGCCTCACGGTGGCCTGGGCCGCTCTCGGCTTTCTGTTGATGGGCATTGGCCTCGTGTCGCTGCAGGTCGCCGAGCGGAAGCGGCGAAAGGCGGAGAAGGCGGCGGCCGTCGCCGCCCTCGATGCGCGTCCAGAGCCGGCTGCAGCACTTGTCGAGGCGCCTCCGGCCCACGCGGAAAATGTTCCGATCACTGCGGAACCTCCACCCTTGCCGGCACCGCAAACGACCTCGAGCGCCGACGCCTCCGCTTACGACAAGGAAGTGTGGCGCCGCCTGGTCGAGAGCGATCCCGATCTGGCGCGACTGGCCGCGGTGCTGTCCGACTACGGCCAGCACCATGTCGATGAATTCGCCAATAGCTATCTCGCCCAGCCCGACAAGGGCCGCCTCGGCGCGATCGTCAACGAAATCATCGCGAAAGCCGCACGAAAGGAATCCGCGCCGGCGGCACAGCCCGAAGTGCATGAGCCATCGGTCGATGCAAATCAGGAGCCGAAGTCACCGCCCGCGCGGATCGAGCCGGGCCGCAGCCTACCGAAAATCCACGCGCCGAAGGTGGCGGTGGTGCCGCCCGCGGCGAACGATGTCCGCAGCACCAGGGCAGCCGCCATCGCCCCGCGCATCCAGAGCGCCCCCGAGATTCGTATCGAGCCAAATCCGGAACATCGAAACGACAGGATCACATCGGCAGACGATGACCTCAGCGAGCTGATCAGGACGTTCGCAAACGATGCGAGCTCCCTCAGGAGATGAGACCTTTCCTTAGAAAATAGACCCTGCCCAGCCTACGACTGTCGTCCCCGCGAAGGCGCGCGAAAGCGGGGACCCATAACCACAGGGAAGTGTTGCGGCGCGAGCAAGCGGTTGCAGCGAAGCACACACCGAAGCCTGTGGTTGATGGGGTGGACGGCCCCCTACGGCATCAGTTGTGCCAGAATGAGGTTGTCGAA
>NZ_JBEGDB010000572.1:0-1694 GCF_043638955.1 Bradyrhizobium sp. 31Argb
TCGACCGTCGAGGTCTTCAACATCCGCTACTTCGGATGCCGTCTACCCGCAGACCGAATTGGTTCTCAGGCTCTACGGCGCTGTCTTACAGATTCTTCCCGTCGAACGGCGTCATCGCGAGCTTCGACAATTCGATGCCGTCGATGCAGCTCACGTTCAGCGCCACCACATCGGTGCCATCGGGCTTCTTGCCGTAGGCAAACACCTCGGCGCCGCAGTCGAGGCAGAATTGATGGCGGATGGCGTGCTTGTTGAAGAGATATTCCTTCAAATTCTCCTCGCCGGCGCGGAGCTGAAAACTCCTCGGCGGCAGGAAGGTGAAATGCAGGCCCTTTTTGGTGCAGATCGAGCAGTTGCAATTGGTCACCACCGCGAGATCGGAGGTGCATTCGAAGCGCACCTGTCCGCAATGGCACCCGCCGGTATAGGTTTTGCTGTCAGGCATGACTCTTCCTCACCGCATCCGGGGAATGCATGATAACGCAGCGGCTCGGCGCGGTCAGCAGGTCCCGGGCCGCGGAAGCGCTATTCGTCCTTGCCGCGGGTGATCGCGATCGACGCCTCGGTCCTGGTGCGCGTGCATTCCATGTTGAGACGGCGGAAGCGCATGCTGACCTTGTCGCCGCGTAGCAGGCCCATGCGCTTCAGGCAGCGCGTGGCGCCGGTCGTGGTGTCGTCCTTCGGCACGGTGAAGATGATCGCCGCCGCCGAGCTGACCAGTTGAAAGAATTCCGGCTTCGGCCGCCGGTCGCCCTTGGCATAGAGTTCGACGGAGTAGTTCTTGCCGCGGCAGCCGAGCGACAATTCCCTGGTCGCGGGATGGGTCAGGTAGACGATGTTGGCGGCCTTGAAGTTGACCTTGAGGCCGTCGATCTGGCTGGCAAGCTGCTTGGCGATGTCGTCGCACTGGTCGGCCCGTGCCGGCGAGGCAGTGAATGCGGCCACCAGCACCAGTGACGTGGCAAGCCAAATCGGTCGGCGAAATGGTAGTTGTGAAATCATATGCGACTGGCCTTTGGGCGTACTGAAGTGGCAGGGGAGTACAAGGAAGCATCTGATCGATGATTAGGCCGATTGTCGTTGAGCTTAGTGTCGTGTTTTTCCCTTGCTTAGTTTTGAATCCATTTTAGTCTCTTCTAAGTTTCGCCGAGAATCTTCGAGGCTCTCACGTTTTGTATTGCTTATCACCAACGTCTCGGATTTGCTATCAAGGGATACCGCTGAAATGAGATCGCGGCCAAATAGCTTCTTGAACTGATCCTGAAAGAGCTTTTCGCTCCGAGCTTTCTTGAAGACCGGCCAAGTCCGAAATTGTTCCTCTCCGAGTTCTTGGCCTCTGACCGCTGCTTGCATTTGATCGACAACAGATTTGACGTCGTCCCGAACTGCGGCGACGCAAATTTGAAAGGCTGCGTTAGTAGCAGACCAGTCGTGCTTACCTAATTCCTTTTCGGCTCTCGCGCTGTCACCACCAAGCTTTACAGCGTTCGCGTAGTTTACGATCATCGTCCTTCGCATTATGTCGCTACTCACCCCGGTGTGGTTTATTCCGTAGTCTAGGAGGCGTTCGGCAAGTTGATAGTCATCTCCAGCGAGCAGTTCCACAGCCGTGTCGTTCTGACCTGCCACTGAGTATTTCCTCCAGAAGGAGTTAGAGTCCGGCCCGAAGAAGGACGGACAGATGAAGCGAGCAA
>NZ_JBEGDB010000573.1:0-1600 GCF_043638955.1 Bradyrhizobium sp. 31Argb
ATAGAAAGGGATCAGGAGCGGTCAGTTTCCAACTAACAAACCGGTTCAAGCGGTCCCGCTCCGCGGGTCCATTTCAAAACCGCGAGCGACGTCGCCGATTCGAAAATGATCCTCAAACTCTCCTCGTCAAGCCCGGAAGTTGCTTGTAGGAGCATGGGGAGTGTGCCGAGAACAGCAATAACCTGCCTCAAGAACCTTGGAGACGAGCACATGTCGGGTTGTGCGGTTGGCCATGGGAAGCGTTGGACGCAACATGCTCGCTAGGGACCAGAAAATTGTCATCCTGCTCGCAGCATTCAACGGAGCAGAGCACATCACTGAGCAGCTAGAATCCTTCGTTGCGCAATCACACCGAAACTGGGAGCTCGTGGTTTCGGATGATGGTTCGACCGACGAGACGATCGATGTAGTTCGGCGGTTCGGATGTGCCGTACCTCAGAAGGTTAGTCTTATCGAGGGGCCTCGTCGGGGTTTCTGGCAAAACTTCCTGTCTCTCCTGAGATGGGCGCAGCAATCGGACGGCGATCTCTTTGCCTTTAGCGATCAGGACGATATTTGGTTGCCCGAAAAATTAGAGAGAGCCGCGAAATGGTTGGCGGTCAATGGGCCATCGGAAGTGCCGCGTCTTTACTTTAGCCGGACGGCCCTGATCGAAGAGGATGGAACGCCGGTGGGGCTATCGCCTCTATTTCGACGCCCGCCGAGCTTCCAAAATGCGCTCGTGCAGAACATGGGGGGCGGCAATACTATGGTTATGAACCGAGCGGCCATGCATCTGCTGGCTCAAACTCCACACGATGTGAACTTGATTGCTCACGATTGGTGGACCTACCAGATCGTGACCGGGGCCGGCGGGAAAGCCTTCTATGACCCCGTTCCGAGCCTCAAGTACCGGCAGCATGAACGCAATCTAATTGGGTCAAACAGGGGGCCACGGCAGCGTCTTGTAAGGGCCATGGCTTTTGCAAATCGCCGGATGAAGAGCTGGAATGATGTAAACTTGGAAGCCCTGGACAGGATGCGGAGCCAGCTTTCTCAGCCCGCTTTGACCACGCTGGACCGTTTCGCGCTCGCACGGCGGAGCGCGCTGCCGCGCCGCATTTACCTGCTGCACCGATCCGGAATCTATCGCCAGAACGCGCGGGAGACCATTGGAGTGTTCCTCGGAGCCATCTTCGGGTTGATATAGTCTATCTAAGCGACCGCGTTGCCGCGGAGTAGGTTTGCAGAACGACTTCGATCTCGCGGGCCTTCGTAACGTGCGCTCGGTTTATCCAGATGGTCTTGGTGCAGCACCGCCGGCAATGTCGGCGGTGTGCGAAGCCAGTACCATTATTGCCAGCCTGACCTGAGCTCCTTCTTGCATCCAGAGAAGAGCAGAGTCGAAGTTGATTGCAGCCTCAGGTTCACGTCCAGCTCCTCTCCGAGGTGATGGATTTGACCTTGCCCCCAAGTTTATTCAGTCCTGAGTTCGTCCCGGGCGTTGGGTTTGCTCGGATGGGCGGTGGTAGCGACGGGAGCTGGGTGAGCGTCATCCGGCGACCACGCACTGAGGGCTGATCTGGTCGGCTAGGAAGATCTCGTGGATTGTTTCGTCACG
>NZ_JBEGDB010000574.1:0-1598 GCF_043638955.1 Bradyrhizobium sp. 31Argb
GTTCAGGTAAGGTTCCGGGGCTGCCAATCTGTTCCAATGCGCGGCTGTGTCCGTATTTGTCCGCCGTCTCCAAAGTTGATTTTCACTGAAACGGAACGATTGGCCGCCCTCCGCTTGAATCGGAAAGTACTTGGCGTGCAGCGCCCACTTGGGCGCACGGTTCAACGGAGTAACGGTGATGGGTGACAGGATCTTCCTTGCCGGCGCGTCCGGAGCCATCGGCAGGCGCCTGACGCCGCTCCTGCACGGCGCTGGCCATTACGTCTGTGGCAGCACCAGATCGGAAGCGAATGCCGACGCGCTGCGCGCGCTCGGGGCTGACCCGGTCGTGGTCGACGTCTTCGACGCGCCGGCGCTATCACGCGCCGTCGCATCAGCACGCCCCGATGTCGTGATCCATCAGCTCACCGACCTCCCGAAGGATCTTAATCCACGCGAGATGGGAGCAGCGATCGTTCGCACCGCCCGCATCCGTAGCGAGGGAACGCGGAACCTCGTCAGGGCCGCAATTGCGGCGGGGGCGCACCGATTGGTGGCGCAAAGCATCGCGTGGGCCTACACGCCGGGGCCCGAGCCGCACGCGGAGACAGACCCGCTCGATACCGGGGCCAAGGGAGAGAACGGTATCAACATGCAGGGAGTAATCGCGCTGGAAGATCTCACTTTAAAATCGCCGCCGCTCGAGGGCGTCGTCCTTCGCTACGGCCAGCTTTATGGCCCCGGAACCGCTTCGGACCGGCCCTCAAACTCTGCGCCCATTCATGTGGATGCGGCGGCTTATGCCGCTCTGCTGGCCATCGACCACGGCGACCCGGGCATCTATAACATCGCGCAGTCCAACAGACACGTTGCGACCGAAAAGGCACGCGCCGAGCTGGGTTGGACTCCTGATTTTCGTCTTCCGGCCTGACGATTTTCGCACGCGGTCCAGCGCTCAGGCCGTGGCGATGCCTCGGCGCCCGCGACGTTGTGGCGCGTCGCTTGCCAGGCGAGACCGAAAGTGATGGGTGCGCAGTCAGAACGGCGCTGATGACCCGATGCGGACATAAACCCACGCCCTTTCCTCGCCCGACGTCAAAAAGCGCTATTTATGTCCACGCCCTACTAGGATGGTTGGTGGCGCGCCTTTAACTTTTACATAGAAGACAAGTAGTTTTGCGGCCTGCGTCGCACTAGCGTTGCGGCTCACAATGTGCACGTCCGTAGGCGCTTCATAAAAGACCTCACCGGTATTTACGGTTTTTGGGGCTTCACCTTCTACCTGCGTGACGACGCTCCCCTCCAAAACATAGACGAAGAGATCTGCATTATGCCGATGCGGCTCCGAGACTTCGCCCGGAGCGAAGTCGACGACTTCGACCATACCTTCCTTCCCAGGAAAGTCGGGAAGCTCTTTGGCCATCAAAGTTGTTGCTTTTCCGGTCCCTGCGTTGGCGCCAGTAAATGGAGCTGTGGTGCCAAGTGCGAGCAACAGAGAGAGCGCTAATCTGTTCATTGTATGAGCCTTTCCCTTAGAGTGAGCCAGTCTTTAGGCGGTCGCGTACTCGTTAGACTTCATGAACTATTTTGGTTAGGTCCATGATCTACCTCGTGAACTA
>NZ_JBEGDB010000575.1:0-1572 GCF_043638955.1 Bradyrhizobium sp. 31Argb
GCCTGCGTCCACGATCTTCGAATCATGGTTGCCCATGGATTCAGAATCCTCAGTCAATTACAACTGTAATGCTAGTGTCGCTGCTAGAGCATCGGCCAACGTAGGATGCTTGAAGCTCCAGTCCCGACGCGTTCCATCGTTCCTTTCGACGATGAAGGAATCCTTTAAATGGATTAGCGATTCCGCAAGCGTTTCACGATCAACGTTGTAGTGCCGAATCACCAGCTCCTGCATCTCTGGGACAGGAGCTCCGATGGGCATCTGTCCACCGTGAATGAATACTAGAGTGAGCGCTGCTCGGTGCGGTTTAGAGAGCTCTCGGATGGTCTGCAATAAATGTGCTTTGTTGTGCCGAACAAATCGTTGAAGCCCATCTTTAGTCGGAGCGATCTTTGAAGTGTAATTGCGGTCGCCGATCTGACGGGCGATTTCCGGCGTAAGCAGAAGCTCATGAGCGAGTGCATCCAGCTCTTGACGAACGTACTGCTTCCAGTGCGATGGCTGCGAGCCGGATTTGACGTGGTTATATAGAATCTGCCGCCGCTCTTCGACTGTCAGATCGCCAACGTCCACGACAGCGCGGCCATCCCGAAAGAGGGGATGATTCCGAGAGCCTAATTTTGGTTTTGCGGCTTCGTAGATGTGGCGTCGTGAGGTTAGAACAAAGCGGTTTCCTGCTGATGTAGCCGTTTGAATTTTCGGCATAATGGCTATCCAATGGTCAACGTAGTCTTCTCTCATCTGATTTGGACCGAAGGCGTCATCGATCCAATAAAACCCGCCCCCCTCTTCTGGATTCCAATTTTGTATTAGCTCCAGCGGACCGTCGGCTTTGAAACTTCGGTGATTTGGATCGTCAGCCGCGATAGTTGAGAGTACGGCGCCAATTGTAGATTTGCCCGTCGCAGGGTCACCTACCAGAAGTACAATCTTGTGTGTAGCAAGCGCTTTCACCGCCTTCACGTGCGACGCGGTAGGAACATATGATTTCAGAGTTGGCAGAATATGCCCAAGTAGAGCTTTGGTTTGTGCCGCTTTTCGTTCATCCAGTATCATGGATAGGTCGCCCAAGCCGTAAATTCGTGGCACAAGCGCTCTGAGGCGCGTACTTGCCCGGATGACGCGAACCAGAAATTCCTTTCCGAACACATGCGGGTGTAAGACACCCAAGGTTCTAAGTTCAGACTTAATATGCATTGCGGTCGGTGCGGACACCGACATACTTGTCATCAAGACGTAAGTGTCGGCATGACCGTTCGCCTTTAGTTCGATCACGTGTTCTATCTCTTTCTTCAAATCTCCCGGTTTGAGGGTTCGTGAAGCGACTGAACTGAATTTGCATTGTACCGTCGCATTTCCAGAAGTTGCCGCTTGGCCATTCTTCGTTACGAAGACTGCATCCTGTCCGCCATCCTGCGCTTCACGATACACTTCGACAGGAATGCGCAACATGTCCTCACAGACATGCGCGCAGAGGTCTTGGAATGCTTTCCATCCTAGGGTCTGTTGGGATTCAGGATTCTCATTCGTGCTTGGCTGTGATTCAAGCTTTGGATGGAACGATTCGTTTTG
>NZ_JBEGDB010000576.1:0-1546 GCF_043638955.1 Bradyrhizobium sp. 31Argb
TCCCGATCCGC
The DNA here is from genome assembly GCF_043638955.1 of Bradyrhizobium sp. 31Argb. Lineage (NCBI taxonomy): Bacteria > Pseudomonadati > Pseudomonadota > Alphaproteobacteria > Hyphomicrobiales > Nitrobacteraceae > Bradyrhizobium > Bradyrhizobium sp. 31Argb. The sequence continues at coordinate 12 of NZ_JBEGDB010000576.1, forward strand.
TCCCTGCGCGTCTCGCTCCTGGCGACGGTGCTCGCCGGCCTGCCGCTGGCCGCGATTGCCCAGACACCGCAGCCGCCGGCGCCGCAGCGGCCCGCCCAGGCCGTCGCCAAGCCGAAGCCGGTAGCCCCCGCAGCGGCGGCCGTGACGCAGGGCGCGGCACCGGCCAAGTCCGGTGACGATGTGATCGCCCGGGTCGGCACCACCAACATCTCGGCCGACCAGATCCGGGCCTATGTCGCCGCGCTCGGGCCGCGCGAGCGCGCCGCGTTCGGGCAGGATCCCAGCCTGCTCAGCCAGGCGGTGCGATTGATGCTCGCCAACCGCCTGGTGCTGCAGGAGGTCGCAGCCAAGAAGTGGGACCAACAGGCGGCCATCGCCGAGCAGCTCGACCGGGTGCGCGAGAGCGCGGTCGCCGAACTCTATCTGCAGCAGGTCTCGACCCCGCCGGCCAGCTTCCCGAGCGAGGACGACCTGCAGAAGGTCTATGACGCCAACCGGGCCTCGTTCCTGATGCCGCGGCAGTTCGAGCTGGCGCAGATTTTCGTGCCGCTGGCCAAGGACGCCGACAAGGCGACCGAGGACAAGGCGAAGAAGGCGGTCGAGGAGCTGCAGCGCAAGCTGAAGGCGCCTAGCGCCGACTTCGCCGCGCTCGCCAACGAGACCAACGAGACCAAGAATGGCGGCGAGCTCGGCTGGCTGGCGGAGACCCAGATCCGGCCCGAAATCCGCACCCAGGTCATGGCGCTCGCCAAGAATGCGATCGCCGAGCCGATCAAGCTCGACGACGGCTGGCACATCATCAAGCTCACCGACACCAAGGCCTCCTACACCCGGACCTTGCCGGAGGTGCGCGAAGTGCTGGTCCAGCAGATGCGCAGCGAGCGCGCGGCGATGCTGCGGCGCGCCTACCTCGCCGAACTGTTGAAGCAGAATCCGCCCGTCATCAACGAGCTCGCGCTGTCGGGCCTGATCGGCGGCCCGACCCCGGCGGCAAGGTAACCGCGCGATGGCCGCCGTGCCGCCATCGCCGAACCGGCGCCGGACTGGATGCTGACCGCCGGCGAGCTTCAGGCGCTGCTCGGGATCTGCGGCTATCGCGGCGCCGTGCTCGCGACCTGGCGGCGGCATGTGCTGCCGGCCGGGTGCCGGGTCTCGCTGCAGTTCGGCGATCAGCTCGCGCGCGATGGCGACGGCCTGACCCGTGTGGTGATCCGCTGCAGCCTGGAGCTCAACGGCCCTGACGCGCGGATCGGCGAGGTGACCTATTGGCAGATCCGCAAGGTGGTGCCGGCCACGGTCGATGGGCATCGCGTCCAGTTCGAACTCGAAACCGATCTGTTGCTCGGCAGCATGATCCGGTTTGACGATGTGCTGACGCAGGGGGCGGAGATGCTGCGCCATCTGCGGCTGTTGATCGCGGACGCGCGGCTGACGCTGGCGCATCTGCCCATCAACGACCGGCTTGGCGAGGAGGCCCGTGCGCCGGTGCTGCGGATCGAGGCCCGCTTCGCCGCCGACCTGGCCGCCGGACGCTC
>NZ_JBEGDB010000577.1:0-1537 GCF_043638955.1 Bradyrhizobium sp. 31Argb
TAGAAAGGGATCAGGAGCGGTCAGTTTCCAACTAACAAACCGGTTCAAGCGGTCCCGCTCCGCGGGTCCATTTCAATACGCCTGTCGTGAAATTCAGGTGGGCGGTATCGGGATCATCTTCTATAAACTAGCTGTCGCTGCTCCGAACTTCGCCGAAGACCTTTCCGCCTGAGTCGGCTCCGTACCAAACACGCGACTTTGAATTTCTCACCGCGTCGTTGGTCCCCACTTATAGATCGTTCCGAGTTGTCGCTGTCGCAGTCTGTATGTATAGGCTTTCACAACTCCGAACTGTCGAGTCCGTCGTTCGAAGGTACTAACCCCGAACGAAAGGTGTCAGAAGGTTTGCTCGGGCTCACACAGGGATCAGGACGTCTGCCCCCGAGCGCCTTTCGTCTTCGGCTTGCCTGCGTCCTGTGCGCTGGCTTCGTCGGCAATCTGACGAACGGCTCGTCCTGACCCGCAGCAACTTCCGTTCCGCCTCAGTTCGGTAGCCAAACGAGCAGCGGTGTGGCGGGATCGTTCTTGCGGAGCCAGAGGAGGCTGCGGAGATACCCCTCGATCAGGACGTCGTGGCCGCCGTAGCGGATCACAATGCACGGCTCCCGTTGCACGAACGGAACGCCGGGGTCGATCGACGATGCGACCGCGCGAGGGTCGTGACTGTCGAACCTCGGGCTGCCGCCCGCCAGCACGATGCTTGGATTCTGCGTGAGGAATACCGGGTAGGAGACGTTGCCGAAGGTGGGCAGAACGTGGCTGTTCATCAGATCCGACAGGTGCCAGGCCGTGCAGGTGAATGTCGCCCCCCCGAGCGTGTCGATGTTGCTCACGAACCCTTCGTTCCGGCCGTGCTTCGAGATCATCTCGAGGAGATGAGGCCAGTCTGCGGGCGGGACTTTCTCGAAGGGCTCGCCGCCGTGCGCCAGGTCATGCAGATGCGAGGGACCGTGCCCGCGGTAGCTCGGACCGAAGCGCGGCGATGGGATTTCGCTGAAGGCCCAGCGGGCTTTGATCTCCTCACTCGTCGCAGTCGTGCCGATCGTTACCGACATGGGTGGATCCTAATGAAAACAGATCAGAGCCTGGATGAAAATCGGGTGAAGGCGGTCAACGTCTGAGGTTCGGGTTCGACGTCTCGGTCCGGAGAAACGCCAGCTACTCACCTTTCAGCCGAGGCTTCGCGGTGTTGACCTGAGGTGCGCGGGATCCCCCCTTGTTTTGCCGCTGAAGAGCGGCCAGGCGCTTCTTCTCCGTCTCGTATCGGTCTATGGCTGCCTTGGCAGGTTCGTAGATGTCGTGGAAACCACGGTGGAGATTCCGTGCCATGGGCAGCACGAGATTTGCGAATTCATGGACGCCAGCCTGCGTCTCCCGGATGCTCTGTTTCAGTCGGACCGATGTGTCGCCGCTGTCGCGCAGATACTTTTCGTCGACCTCGCCGCCGTTGTGTTCGTAGACGTGAAATGGACCCGCGGAGCGGGACCGCTTGAACCGGTTTGTTAGTTGGAAACTGACCGCTCCTGATCCCTTTCTA
>NZ_JBEGDB010000057.1:0-35859 GCF_043638955.1 Bradyrhizobium sp. 31Argb
CAAGGCTTCCTCCTAAAAGAAAGCCTTGAATCACGTTCAATCTGATTTGAGAATCCCAAGAGTCCACACGGCCTAGCCAAGCTCGCGCCGCGCAAGGCGCAATATCGCCACGGCATCGGCTCTGGGCTTTATCTCCTGGTCAAGCCGAACGGTACCAAGATCTTTCGTTGGGACTATGCGTTCGGCACCTACACCGAGGGCAAGCACATCGGCGAGCCGATCCGCAAGACCATCACGTTCGGCCTCCTCTCGGAGATCAAGGTCGCGGAGGCGATGGAGAAACTGACGGCGGCGCGCAAGCAGCTCAAGGCCGGCATCGACCCGCTGGCGGCTAAGCAGCTCGGCGAGCTGGCGCCGGAGGCGAACGGCTTTCCCCGTTTCGCCAAGGTCGCGAACGGATGGCTGACCACGCTTGAGGGCAAATCGTACAAGACGAAGAACCGCGCCGAGAACATGGTTCGCTATCTCTGCGAGGGCGTGGAGCGCGACGGCATCAAGGTGCCTGGGTTCGGTCACATCACCACCGATCTGGTCAAGGGCAGCCACCTCTCGCCGATCCTCGTCGCGTTCGAGAACGAATACGAGACCCGCCGCCGCCTGCTTCCGGCCGCACGCGACATTATCGATTATGCGGTACCGCGCGGCATGTGGCCGGAAGACTACGCCCCGTTCGATCGCCTGAGCGCGTCGAAAGGTTTCGCGGACCATGCCACCGAGAACCGCCCGGCGATCATCGAGCCGAAGCCGTTCGGCGAGCTGCTGCGCAAAATCGATAGCCACCGCGCCGACAAGCTCAAGACGACGCGGCATCGTCACGAGCTGATCGGTCTGAAGCTCTTGGCGCTGACGTTCGTCCGCCCCGGCAACGTCGAGCAGGCCGAATGGTCGGAGATCGAATACGGCGGCGAGGTCAACCAGTGGACCATCCCGGCGGCAAAGCTCAAGATGTTCAGCCAGCGCCGGAAGGCAAAGAAGGACAGCGCCGCGCGCGACTTGGTCGTGCCGCTGTCGCGTCAGGCCGTGGCGGTGCTGATGGATTTGCGCAAGCTGACCGGCAACAGCCGGTACCTGTTCCCCGGCGTCAGCAAGGACGACCCCGAAAAGGAAATCGGGATGCCCACCGGTCGGCTCAACGATGCGCTGGTCGAGCTTGGCTATCAGGGCATCCATTGCGCGCACGGCTTCCGCTCGTCGGCGTCGACCATGCTCAACGCCGAACGCGTCACCATCAACGGACACCAGAGCGTACGCTGGCCGGAGCAAGGCGCGTTGATCGAGGTCCAGCTCGATCATGACGACGCGTCGACGCGCGCGATCTATAATCGCGGCGGCCGACTGACGGAGCGCGCGGACCTGATGCAGTTCTGGGCCGACAAGGTCGACGCGATGCGCGACGGCGCGCAGGTCATCAAGCTCGCTGCCTAATACTTACTCGTCCGCCAGGAGTCCGGCGGGGCCGACATCATACGGACGTCCCCCCGGTTTTGCGCTTCGTTGCACCGAGCAAGTCTGCTTATCGCTTGGTTGAGCGAGATTGCCGCAGCTCACGCATTGGGTGCCATTCGTGTTTTTGACGCAAATCTCGTAGTTGTCGCCCTTGTTCGCGACGGTGCAATCTGTCCCGCGAGAGATACAGATTCCGAGAGCCGTGCCCGTCTTGGTCGCGAACGCCGGCATCGCCGCAGTGAGTGAAAAGACGAACACCGCAGCAATGCGAAGGCACATGGTGTTGCGCACAGTCTTTCTCCTTGGTTCCGTTTTTCCTAAGCCAGCATTGACACCGACATACTGACCTCGAACGCAGGTCGGGTAAGTGAGGTCGCTCACAAATTAGCCGAATGTGTCGTCAAGCTTCGCGACGCACAATGACATTGCGCCGCCGCAAGGTCTCGGACGGCAGCTCGTCGAATAGCGCTTGATAGTCCCGCGCGAACCGGCCGACATCGGCGAAGCCGTGATCGACCGCAATCCCCGTGACCGTATCGCCGGGCGCCGCCGTCAGCAGCGCGGTGTGCGCATGGCCCAGTCGCGTGCGGCGAAAGAATTCCATCGGTGGCACGTCGAGGACGTCAGCAAAAGCGCGCTGCAGGGCGCGAGGAGACACGCCGAACTGGTGGGCCAGGTCGGAGAGGTGCGCCCGCTTTGAACCGGTCTCGATCAAGAAGCGGTCGACGTCGCGCACCAGCGCCAGAGCAGACCGCACCGGAATAGGGCGATAGCGCCAGCGATCGATCACCGGGGCGGTCATCAATTCCAGAATGCGGCGCCTGTAATACTCGGCGGTCTCGGCCGACATGGTCAGCCCTTCACGCCCGATCGCCGTCAGCAGCATCCGCAATCCTGCGGCGCGGGCGCGAGCGACGGCTGTATCAGCCGTCAGCACCGTGAACGGCTGGCGCCATACGGCAGCATCCTGCACGGCAGGCTCGGTGCCGAGAAACGCAAACAGCTCCTCGGGTTCGACGAAGATCGATGCATAAACATTGATGCCGAAATAGCGCGCATACAGCTCATATCGAGGCTGGATGATGATGAGGTCGCCGGGTTGCGCTTCAACGTTTTGGAACAAGGCCGGTGCACCATCGAGCATCATGCCGAGCATCAATCGGCCTTCGCTCAAGATGCCGCGTGAGCGCAGACCGCGCGAGAAGATGCCGCTAGACGCGCCGAGACGGCCAAGCGTCAGGTGCGTCAGCTCGCCCACCATCTTGCCGTGCTCAAGCTGCACGATTTCCGTAGGCGCATCCTGCACTGCATCGCGCAGCATTTCGAAATCGGAAAATGGCGTCCGTCGTACCGTGACCGCTACCATGCACGTTGGTAGCGCGCCCATTGCCGATTCTTAAACTAACAATTCCTCACAATCGCAGTGAAGATTGATGACGCAACTTACGTATTGACCTGCCAAAAAAAGAGAGCGCTCAGGAGTTGCTTGCATAGCAGGCGCAACCGCGACAGCGACCTATGCGGATCGTGCCAACGTGCAGGTTGCATCGATGGTACGCCAGCCTGACATATAGGGTGCTACTTTATCCCGTTTTTTACAGCGCATAAGACGCGCGAGCGCGCAACGCCTGACAACAACCACACGACAGAATGCACGCCGAGGTTAGCAACTTAGACAAAAGTTGCGAGCGCGTTTTCGCCACAGTTCAATTGATACAAGTCACACAACCGTGACGAACAAAAAAACGAAACGCCAAAGGACCACGATGAATCGTCAATGCGGCAGCTGCTCGCTTTGCTGCAAATTGCTACCGGTCCCGCCGTTGGGAAAACCGGCAGGCAAAACGTGCGATTATCGAAAATTCCTGAAGGGCTGCACTGTCTATCGCCGGGCATCGATGCCACCGGAATGCCAACTGTGGTCCTGCCGTTGGCTGGTCGACGATGACGCCGCTGATCTATCGCGGCCCGATCGCTCGCACTACGTCATCGACATGATGCCGGACTACATCTCGCTACGCGATAACACGACTGGCGAGCTGACCAACATCCAAGTCGTTCAGATCTGGGTCGACCCTCGTCACCGCGATGCACACCGCGACGCCGCGTTGCGGCGATGGCTGTATCGCCGTGCCGAGAAAGGATTCGCTGCCCTGATCCGATTTAACAGCCGCGAGGCCCTCGCGCTGTTCGCGCCGCCCTTCGCTGCCGATGGAGATTGGCACGAGATGGACGGCACTTCGGACCCCCGAACGCATACGTTCGGAGAGGTCCTCAAAGCGCTCGCGGAAGCGCCAATGACTGAAAGGACGCGCCATGACCAAGAGAGAGAAACCGCCGGAGGTTGACCACTTTTTCATCCACTGTGAGGCGCAGGCCCACGAAGTGGGGCCGATCATCGCCATGCTGACCCGGATGGGGGTCAGGAACATCGGCTATGAGCTGAGAACGGACATCCCTGCGTTCGCGAGCAAAACCGCGCATGACATCAAGGCGGAGGATTTCCTCACCGCCTGGATCGCGGACCATCCGACCTTCAAGGCCATCGATGCGGTGCGTCACTTTCGCGCCGACGGGCGGACTAACGGCGCCTGCTACACCGCGCTGCGAACCATGGTCGAGAAGGGCACGCTCAAGAAGCTGTCCTCGGGCAACTACGCGCGCGCGGACGTCAAGGCGCTGGAATCGCCGAAGCCACACAAGGCAGCATCCAAGACGGTCAAGCACGAGCGCACCGGCCGTGAGGAAATCGAGCGCTTCATCCGCAACCGCAAGAGCTTCACGGTGGCGCAGCTCCGCGAGCTGTTTCGCCAGCAGGAGCGCAAAGGGAAATCCGTCAGCCCGATCATCGTCAAACTGCTCGGCGCGAAGACCATCAAGCGAATCGGTGCGGGCGAGTACGCCGCAGTGACGCGAAAGAAGACGCCAACCAAGCCGAAGAAGTCGGCTGCAGAACGAACAACGGCATCACGCCTGAATGGCAGCGGGTCGCCGGCTGGGGAGACGACCAATGCGTAAACTAGGACACAATTCTGGCAGCCTCTGGCTCAGCCGCACCTACAATTCGCAAGATCGAGATCCGGAAATCGAGCGCTTCGAGACGCTGCACCGGAAGGACCGGCTCAAGGATCGCGATCTCGCGATACTGGCTGGCCTGTCGGCGTCGACGGTGTCCAACATGTTCGGCGGCAAGACGCGCCGACCACAGCACACCACATTCGCCAAGATGGCCGGAGCGCTCGGCTACAAATACGACCTAGTCCGCGACGCCAAGCCCGACTACGAGACCGAATTGCCGAAAGCACGGGAGGAATTCAAGGCGTACCGCGCCACGCTCGCCAAAACCAAGAAACGCAAAGCCAAGGCCAAGACAAAACGGACATGGCGGGAGCAAATAAGAAATGGGACAGCGTAAACCGCCGCTCGCCGGTCTTAAGCCGCGCGGGCCGACTGACAGTGACGTCCTGGTCGGTCAGCGGATTCGGCGGCGCCGACTGGAGAAGAATCTCAGCCAGACGCAGCTCGGCGCCGCGCTGGGGGTCAGCTTCCAGCAAATCCAGAAGTACGAGAAAGGCATCAACCGCGTCGGTGCGATCCGGCTGCAGCAGATCGCCAACCAGCTTGAGACCGAGGTCGCAGTTCTCCTCGCCGAGACCGGCCGAAATCTGCCGTCGGCAATCGACCAATTCCTCGCGACCAAGGAAGGTCACGACCTGTTCGAGGCCGTCATGCGGCTCAGGGAGGATGCAAGGCTGCTGCGTGCTGTGGTCCGCGCGATCGACGTTTTTTCGAGGGAGGCTTTGTCAGATGATAGATGAGCCCGCCGAAAACCTGCCCAGGCCCATGCTGGACCAAAACCAGATCGACCGCGCCGCGCGAATCATCGACCAGTTCGCGTTTCGAGAGAAACAGCCAATGATGCAGCGGCAACGCATCGCGCGGAACAAGGCGACCGCCATTCTCGCCGACGCAATGACCATCCGCGAGGAACTGCTCAATGAACTTGTCGGCGCGCACCGGCAAATCGACGAGCTGCTCGGGGGGAAGCTCGGGATCAGTTCGCCCGAGCTGTGGTGCGGCATCAACCGCCGCGCCGCTCTGCTCGCGCGCCACGGCAGGCTGTAGCCGTGACGACGGAGATGATCACGCGATGCTGGCTGTGTGGCGCCGTGCATACAGCGGCCAGCGCCATCGCCGAGGGCTCCGTGATCGGACCGGAGCCGGTGCCGAGCGATGGCGATTCCACGCTCTGCGTGTCCTGCGGCAGTTGGGGAATCTTCGCAGCCAATACCATCGATGGCTTGCGTGAACCGACGCCTGCGGAGGCGCGGCAGATCCGCCGCAACAAACTTTGCCAGCTAACGGCCGAGGCATGGCTCCAGGTCCGAGCACGCAAGCAATGAGGGACAAGAACATCGGCTGAAACAATTCGCTGCAACCGGGGTGTGTCCCATCCAGAAAACCGCTTGCAGTGGTCCGAAGGCCCGTCGCCCGAACCGCTGCCCCCAGCCCCAGCGGGCGGCGGGCCGGAGGACCAACCTCGATGAAACGGAGCAGAGCATATGATGCGATTTGAGGCGCGCTCAACCTCCTACAAGAACGATTGCGTGCTGTGCCGGCGGGGTCGCGGTATCTGGCGCCACCCCGAAGTTCGCCGATTTTTTATCTGCGACGATTGTTTCGCCGCAGATCGACACCGCGACATAACCTGGCTGGCAACGCATGGCCAGACCCGTCTCGCCACCGCGCTCGCCTCGGTCAGCGCAGCACGTTCGGGAACAACGCATAGCAGCGAGGAAACGCATGGCTGACGATCCGCTTCGAATGATGTCCTCTGAATTTGATTTGTGGGGCGTCAAATTTGAACACCGCTTTCGAGGCAGCGGCCACATTGAGATCCGCTGGCAGGTATCGCCGTACAAGCCTGTACGGTCTCACATCGTGGCCAAAACGCCGAGCGACCATCGGTGGTTTTTGAATGAGCGCGCTCGCATCCGGCAATTATTCCGGCAGGACGGCCTTACCCTCAAGGAGGAGGTTAAGAAGCAGCCGCAGCCGGTGCAAATCCCGCAACCGGTCGGCAAGCTGGAGAAGGCGCTGCAAATCCCGCAGCCGGTAGAGACCGACCGCGAACTGCTTAGGTCGCTACGCACCGATATCGCCGACCTCACCGACCTCGTACTTGATCTCACCATGCGGCTCGACCAACTGGTTGCGACGCCAGGAGCACCGGTAGCAGCGCCAGCAGCCGAACCCGCGCCGCCGGCCGTCGAAGCGCCCGCGAAGAAGCAACAGCCATTCCGTGGCGTCGATATTGTTTCCTGCATGTCCGACGGCTGGAATTCGATCGAAGCCATCGCCAAAGCCGCCGATATCCCGATCAAGATCGCCCATCGCAAGCTCTACTATTTGCAACGCAAGGGGGTGCTGGAAACCTCGAAAGGCCGATGCCGCCGCAAGCTGAACCTCGAATTGGTTACAAGGCGAAAAGATGTACCGAAGCCCATGCGCCGAAACCGATCATTCGCTGGCGAAGCTTAGGGCGCGCATACGAATGAAACTTTAAACGCCGGAAGGGACGGGGCATGGCAGAGCGTACCAACTATGAGCTAAGCGAACTGATCATCCTGTATCAGTTGCTCGAAATTTCGCGGGCGAAAGCCCAAAAGATTTTGTCGCGGCAGCAGGAAGCCGACCGGGAGATGGATCGGGCACGGCTCCAGAAGATCGCTGTTGAACTGGATCTTGCCGAGGACAACGTGCGATGCATCATCCGCGCAACAAAAAAAGCCCCGCCCGAAGGCGGGGCACATCAGCATCAAGACGATCAAGGCGGCTAGCAGCCTTTGCAGATGGACGGCGGCGCGGGCGGATAGGGTGGCAGGTCTTCGACCCGGCTACCTGATGGGGGGAAAGCCCAGGGTGCCGCTACCTCCGAGCAGGCAGGACAGCAGCCCGAAGATGATCACCACAACGGCGATGGCGACGAACGCCCAGAGCACGATCATCAGGATGCGGCCGATGATCGGCATGCCGGTCAGGCTATCGAGAAACGGGATCAGGAGCTTGATGATCGCGACCACCGCGCCGATGACGATCAGCCAGATGATAAGCTGTTGAACCCATACAAGAGAAAAGCACATCGTGTCCTCCTATCAGGCCAAGAAAAAGCCCCGCCGGAGCGGGGCAGTTCGGGAGATCGGTCTTTTGGGACGCGCGGTTATTCCTGCTTCTGCGGTGAAGCTGTAATGCATCGCCGCGCCAGGTCGGCGAGCAGCATGTCTTTTCGTTCCTGCTGTCCCTTCAGGTTCTGGGCGATGTCGTGCAGGATGTAGCCGCCGCCGAGCAAGAACAGCACGTTGACGACGACAAGCGCCAGCGCCAGGGGCTGGCTCTTCAGGCTCTCGACCGTCGCGGTCGCGACCTTGCCGCCTTCCTCAGCGACGCCCATGGTCACACCGCCGCAAAAGCCAGCGAGCGCGCCGTCCAGATCGAGGCCAGCGCGAACTCGATGTCGCCGTCCGGCACGTTGGCACCGTACTGGTCCGGATCGCTTTCGATGGTCGCGGCGATCGTCGGGTTCGATGAGATGACGTGCGCTGCGACCAACTGTGGCTGCTCGTCACCGCGAATGACCCGACCGGCATAGTCGATCCGCACGTCATGATCGGGCGTGGCCGGGTCCTCGCTGGCAACGTTCTGCGCCGTCTTGAACATCAGCATCATGACGCGCCCGGCGAAGTCGGCATTCGACGCCGTCGCGATCAGATCGTGGGCGGACATGATCTAGACTCCCAGAATTTGCGCGATGGTCTTTCCGGCAAAGCTGTCCAGCTCGGGATTGATCGGCGGTTGGTACGGATCAGGCGCGCCGCCCGCTTCCAGCCACGCCTGGTATTCGACCCAGTCGCGGTTGCCGGGATCGTTCGGGATGCCGGCATTGTCTCTGGTGCGGATCACGGCAGCATCGGTTGCGGTGAGTTGATAGTCAGCCATCGGACGTCCTTGACGCCTTCAATGCTTCAACGCGCGCGTTCAGTTTCTTGACGGCGTTCACCAGCGCAAAGATCAGCGGCGCGCTGTCGAGGGTGCGCAGATCATTGACCGGCTTGCTGTCAATATAGCCTTCGACGTGATCCACCATTTCAGGCATCGGGCGTTCAGCGTCCTGCGCCACCAGGCCGACCAGTTTGGTGCCAGCCTCGGCCATCGCAAAGTGGAAGCTCTCCGCATACGGCGACTGTGCAGCCTTGCCGGGCGGCGGCTCATGGGTGTCGTTGCCCTTGAACGTGTACCACACCGGCTGCAGTTGCAGGATTTCATCCAGACCGTGCTCATAGTTGCCGAGCACGGTCTTGATCCGCGCGTCGGAGCTGTCGGTCCACGTGCCGCCGCCGGGTTTATAGGCGGCGCCGCCGGTATGATAGAGCGTGCCGGTCAATTGATGGTGCGTCGTCGAGTAATCCAGGACCAGCAATGGGTTGGCGGCCGATTCGTCGGTGATGCGATACTTGCCGTCGTTCCAGCAGCCGGTGGAATAGGATCGCGAGCCGGCGACGTTTGTCAGCAACCGTGCAAAGCCACCAGCCGGCGCATTGCATTTGAAACCATCGCCGGCATTCGAAATCACCTGACCGGTCACCGCCGCCGCGCCGCCAATGTTCAGATTGCCGCTCACTGAGAAATGGCCGGTCAAGCCATGATTGTTGTCGTAGCTGAGCGTGAGCACGACGTTGGCGCCGGTCTCATCGGTGATGCGACAGCGCGCATCGGTCCCGGTGCCCCACGACCACCACCGCGCACCAGCCACGTTCGAACCAAACCGGGCGTAACTACCAGCAGGTGCATTGATCATGATGCTATCTGGAGCCGCGACCACCAATTGTCCGGTCATGGTGTCGCCGGCCTTGGCCACCATGCCGGCGGACTTGCCGTCGACGTAGCTCTTGGCCGCTGCATCATTGTTCGCAACCGGCGGCGCCACCAATGTGAGCTGCCCGGTCATCGGCACCGAGCCATCGGCATAGAGCACCGGAGCGGTGCCGATCTGCATTCCGACCGTGGTCCACTTCTCGCCGTCCCAGCGATAGTTCGGGATGCCGGCGACCGGGCTCGGCGGATAGACCTGGCCAAGCGTCGGCGAGCTGGGGAAATCGAGCGCCATCACAACCTCGCCAGAGCTTTGAGAAAACCACCGCCGCCGGCAGCTTGACTGTAAATCTGCGATGCCCCGACCGCAAAGCCGCTCCCTGCCGCAGCAACCGCCATAATGTTGCCAACCATGCTTGCGCTGGCGGACGAAATAGCACCTCCGTTCGAGGTCAAACCGCTGACAATCAAGGTCGGCGTCGCACGCATCACCGTCGGCAAAGGAATAACGAATTGGGTGCCAGCAGCAGTGTCATTATAAGAAATTGCCAGCCTGATCACTGCAGCCGTCGTGCTCCATATCCAAGCCTGCCGCTGGCACTTCAGCAGCTCTTGCTGATAGTTGGGCACGTTATAAGCGGGTGCCGACGAACCCTGATAGAGCCCAACGTCGAACAATTCGAACACGTTACCCACCGTGCCCAGGAAATTGAATTGGTTGGGCGAGCCGCAGAACCCGCCGGCCGTCCATGATCCCGGCGCCTGCTGGAAGTTCGCGCCGCTCACTAAGGCCCAATGGACAAGTAGCCCTCTCATGTTGTCTTTGGCCCATGCGCCGGCCACGTCGCCTGGGACAGTGATGTATCTCACGACATCCTTGCCGGCCTCGGCCGCGGAGATGGTGTATTCCGCGGTGTACGAACGGCCGGCGGCGGGCGGGCCATCGAACGTCACGCTCCAGGTGCCGGCCGGAGCATTGACGCCGAAGCGCAGCGTTGTGGTTTTGGCGCCGGATGATCCGAACAGCAAGTCCGCAACATCGATGCCTTCCAGCGCGTGATAAAATTGCAGAAAGCCGCCGGCCGCGATCGACGGCTGCGCGATTGTGACCGTGCCGCGAATGCGATTAGGCGAACCGCCGGGCGTCGGCTTGGTGACTTGCTGGACTGACACTGCGCCGCTAATGCCACCACCGACGTAACAGAACATATCGACCGGATACCAACCAGAAGCGATGCTGGCCGTCTGGCCGTTCTCCTGGCTGATCATCATCGCGCCGTTGACGACGTAGTTGTAACTTTCGTTATAGGGTTGCACGCCCAGATTGGCGCGGGCCTGCGCCTTGTCGGGCACGTCGGACAGATTGTAGGTCTTGACGAGGAACGAGCCGAGATCGGGTTGCGGACAGGCGATCACCCATTGCGTCGACGTGCCGTCATTGTACCTAAAATAGAGGATGCCGGTGTCGCTCTCCCACCACAGCGTGCTGTCGGCGACGCCAACCGGCGGCGTGTCGGAGACGATGACCGTGGCGGTGCCGGCGGGGCCGGGCGGACCAGTTGGACCCGGCGGTCCTGGATCACCTTGGGGGCCTTGGGGGCCTTGCTCGCCTTGCGGGCCTTGCTCACCTTCGGGACCCTGTTCGCCCTGATCACCCTGATCACCCTTCGGGCCGGGCGAGCCCGGCGGACCTGGATCGCCTTTGTCGCCTTTGTCTCCTTTCGGACCGGGCGGGCCTTCTTCCAAGGTCTGGATGATCGAAACCTCATCGGCGGAAACGACCTCCACATCGTCCGGCGGGTCCTGACTGATCGCAACCTCGTCATCGTTGTTGATGACAACAACTTCAGTCATCGCGATGGCCCTACACCAAGCGTGAAGGTGCCACGCCAGACGCGGCTCTGCGCGCCATCTCTCGACCGGATCAGCGATTGATCGTATTCGCCCGCAGTGAGCCTTTCGAGATCCTCCTGTTCGATAATCAGCTCGAACTTGCCGTTCACGGCATCGAGCACGACAATCCGGCCGTTCTCCGTTGTCAGCTCCATCGCGACGGTGGCGTCTTCAGCGCGCGCCCGAAGCCTCATGTGAAATGCCGAGCCGGTAAGATCGATCGGCACACCCGACACCGTCTGATAGACAAACGCGCGCCGGAAGTCGGCGTCGCTCTCGGTCGAGATGTTGACGGTGGCAACCATGCATCATGCCGTCTTGATCTGAACATTGAATTGACCGAGCATGTCAAGCAACGCCGCCTCGGTCTGGTTGCCATCGACATCGCGCGGCCACGGGTAAGCTCGCTCCCCGATTTTCCCAACCCAGGCGACGTAATCAGGATCGTCCTCGGTCACGACCATCCGCTGGACGCTACCAAAGACGCGGCCGTCATCGGCGATCCAATACCAATTGCGAACGTCGAATGTCATGCTCTCTCTCCTCACATATACTGACCGCCGGTCGACGTCGCTCCGGCGACGTTGCCGGGGAAGTGGTTGACGCCTTGGGCGGTGACGATGGTGCTGTTCATGTCGGCCTGATACTTCTTGCCGGTCACGTTGCCGTAACCGGTCGTCGTACCCATCGGGTTCACCCACACGCCGAGCATCGACGTGTAGCAGAACGCACCGGAGAAGCTTACAGGTGCCGGGATATTCCACGTCGGCCTGGTGACAGGATTGAGGATGATCAGCGAATTGACCTGACACCAGAAGTGATACGTCGCGCTGCCGCTGATCGTGTGACTTCCGGTAAGACCGACGGTGCCGCCATCGGTCGCCACGATCTGACCATAGGCCGCAACACCCCACTCGATGTTGTTCACGGTGATGCCGCCATTGTTGCCATGCGACCAGAGACAATTGCCGTTGTCACCGACCGCAGGATTGCCGGCCGTGCAACTGATCTTGCAACCCTCCAACCAATAACCCGGACCTGCGCAAAGGATCGTCGTACCGAGATTATGCGTGAATTGAACCGACCCAGGTGAGCCAGGATTGCCTGTGATCTTCACGGCACCAGAACCGTTCATCAGCGGCAAGGAAATCTGACCATTATAGACGCCGTTGGCGACATGAATGGTGACCTGATAGCCGTTAAGATTGAAGCTCATCGTCACGTTGATGGCGTGCTGGACGGTCGCAAATGGCGTGCCGGGTGTCAGGCCATCATTCAACGTGTCACTGCCCGTGGTCGCCACATAGTAATCCAGCGAGGCCGACAACATCGAAACGGCATTCGCGCCGATCACAAAGAAGACGCTGCCATCATAGACCAGTTCAATAACGTCACCGGCCCAGAACTCACCGGCCTGAATGTCCTTGCCGCTGCGCTTCTTGATCGGCTTTGGCCCCAGCGCGTTGACATTGAGCACCGATGGCCCGGTCGGCGAATGCGTGACCAGCATCCGAACCGTCAGCCCATCGCGGTACGCTGTTGGAGCCGGATCGAGCGTCACCTGATAGGCGTTCGCCGTTCCGGCATCGACCCCGTAATTCGGCTTCTGCTGCTGCACGCTTTGCGCAAGCTGGGTCAGATCGGAATTGGCGGGCGTGATGCCGTTCTTATTGATCAGTGCGACGATCTCGCGCTGCGGATACTCAATCGATGCCGCGGGCGGGATGCTTCCAGCCTGACCGGTGGCTGGGTTTCCGTTGAGGTACGGGGCGTTGGGATCGCTCACGCCGTAGGGCTGGTTGTATTGCATGCGCGCGTCCTCTCGCAGCGGCTCGCGAGAGCTGCTGTTGGTTCAGGTCAGAAAAGAGGGTCGGTTTGCTAAGGTGTCCCGGCCGTCGGGTCGTCGGGTGTCAGGCCGGAGTAATCGAAGATGATTTCGGTGTGCGCGGGCTTCCAGCGCTGCAGGATGCATTCAAGGTCTTCGGCGTGACCGATGCGCAGATGCGGATCGATACCGGTCTGGCCGCCGCCCGCACCGACCCGAAACCAGGTCAGGCTGGTCTTGTGAACGTGCACGGTCCAATAGAAGCGGTTCTCCGGCGGGCCGAGACCGTAGTTCGGCCATTCCGACAATTCACCATCACCGACCGGTTCGCCGTTCGGGTTGATGATCGGCGCATAGGGCCAAAACCAGGTTGGGCTGAACATCGGCACCGAGCCGTCGCCATAGACGCGATTGTCGCCGCAGCGGTCCAGCCCAACCATGAACGGGCGATATTCGGTGATGGTGATCGAGTAGCCGATCTCAGCCGCAACATCGATATAGAACTGGCGCGACTGCGCGCCGAGCAACGTCATCCGCATGACCAGCGCGCGCTGCCGCTCGCCGATGGTTTGCGGCGCGGAGTAGCAGGGATCGGGCAGACCCCAGTTGCGCTCCCAGTCCGGCAGCAGCTCCTGCGTGATGCGCGGATCGCTTTCCTGCTCTAACAGATCGGCGGCGCGGCTATCGACGAAGCCCCAATAATCGCACAATCCATCGCAGACCTGCCACAGCACGCTGTCCATGGTGTGCTTCGGCCACGCCTGGCCCTGCGGCAACAGCTCAAGAAAGGCATCGCGGTAGTCGTCGCCCGACCTGCGCAGATGCCGGTCGCTCATGGCACGTCATACACAATGTTGCCGAGCACGGCCATGTGGCCCGGCGAGGGCATCACATAATCGTCGTCGCTGACCAGCCTGAACGACTGTACGCTCGGCGCATTCATGATCGCGTAGGACACCCATGCCGCATAAATCGTCGCCCCTGGCGCCGCCATCTGATGCAGCATCTCGCGCAGGCTGGCTTCGATCTCGGCCTTGGTCTCGTCGGTGTTCGGCACCAGCTCGGCGATGCCGACGTCGATGAACTGCTTGATCGGCGCGACCACGAAGCAGTCCTTAACCGTGACCGGCCGCATCTTGTCGATGTAGGCGGCGACCGCCTCGATGTCCTGGACCTCGGGCCAGCCGTCATTGGCGGCGCGCAGGTCGTCCATCAGAAACCGCACCGTCATGGTGCCGATGCCCATTTCCTGCGGCGCCGCCCACGCCCGGGTGACGCCGGGCACCGCCAGCGCCCAATGCTCATAATCATAGGCCGCGCCGCCCATCGGCGGTTGCTGTATCCGGCGCAGAATGCGGTCGCGCAGCTGCTCATCTGTTTCGTCGTCGGTGCCGCCGGTCATCGTCACCACGGTGGCCATGGTGTCGACGCCGGGCACTGGCGGATAGATCGACAACGCGCTGTCGACCGGCAGATTGCCGAACGCGCCGGGATCGAGCGCGCGGATTGGCCCGGTCACCGGAAAGCCGGCCGATGTGGTGATATCCTCAAGGGTCTCGAACGTCACCGCGTTATAGGGCGATGTCGAGCCGGGCGGCATGGCGACGCCGCTCTGCAGCTGGGTGTGGGCCGGGATGACGCTGCCGTCGATGGTCGCGGTAAAGCTCGCGGTGCCATACGCCAAGGTGGCCAGTTTGCGGCCCTTGGAGCCGTCCGCATTGACCAACCAGATTTGGCCGTGGCGATCGAGCCATTCGGTCTTGGCGGTGTCGGGTAAGAGCTGCAGCGCCAGCCAGTCGATATATTGCAGCGTGAGATGACACAACGCGCCCTGGTTGTCGGACAGCACGCGCAAGACGTTGTTGGGCACGTTGGCGTCGGCGCCGGGCAGCGAGGCGCGCAGGCTGTCGCGCACAAGGCTCCGCACCTCGCGCAAGGCTGGCGTTTGCCAAGGCATCTATGACCCCGCTAATGCGTCCCAGAGCACGGCGTAGCGCAGCTCGATCTCGCGCTCCGGCCCGCGGTAAATCCTGATCAGCGCATTGATCCGCTGCTTGTCGATCCGCGACACCCAGACATCGAAGCCGGTGCAGATGCGCCGATCGACGAATGGCTGGATGGCGTCGCGGATATACTGCTCGACCAGCACCACGGTGGCGCCGTTGCGTGAGGCCGGGGAATCGATCTTGGACCGCCGCAGCAGCCACAGCTTCGATCCGATCGGCCAGCCATTCCACAACAGCTCGGCATCCATGTTGCCCCACCAGCCGGCGCGGTCGGTCGAATCCGGGTCCGGCAGAATGTCGTCTTTGTCGGCCAGCGCGTCGGTGCCGAGCGCGACAATGACGGCGGTGGCCAGTGCTTGGGTGTCGTCGAGCGTGCCGTTATCCAGCAATGACCAGTCGACCGTGACCGAATATTTCGGAAAGACGTTGTTCTGGACCAGCCGGATGTCGGGGACGTTGATTTCCCCCGCCATGGCTCATCCGACCCGTTCGAAGGCATGGGCACGCACCACGCCGTTGACGATCAGGTCGCCGTTCACAATCAAATCCCCATCGATCACCAACCGGCCGTCTTCCGTCTGGCTGACGTGCGGGATGATGGAATTGATGTAGCTCATCACCGCGTTGATCGCGGTATCGAGCTGGCCCTTGGTGGCAAGGTGCTGCGCGGCGGTGGATGCGGTCGACGATGCCAGCGGCCTCGATGGCGTCCTGCCGCTTCATGCGTTGACCCCGGCCGGCGGATTAGCCAGCACGCGCTGCGCCTGGTTGCGCAGGTTTTGGCTCTCATTCATCAATTTGCCAGCGGTATCGATGGCTGGCGTCCAGGTCTGCGGATCGAGGCCTTGCTCTTGAAACGTGATATCGAACACGCAATAGCCGCCGAGCTTTTCTTCCTCCGTAATCCGATAGCGCGGGCACACCACGATCTGGTCGCCCAAGGTCGGCAAGCGCAGCCGGCCCGGGCCTTCCTCCTCCAGCGCCGCGATCAGGCGGTTGCGCGCCAGCTGATAGTCGCGGCGATACAGGATGTCGTTGGCGGCGTCGTCATAGGGATAGACGATGCAATAGGCGCGGATCGAAAACGTGCGCGCGACGCGGCCCATGTCCTCGGCGTAGGGCAATTCCTTTTTCGGAAAGACGTGTTCGACGATGCTCCGGCCGCCTTCCCGGCTGTTGACCTCACAATGGAAACGCGCGTTGCGGAATGACGCCGGCATATAGCGGTTGCGCCACGCCGTTGGCAGATCGAAGATCGTCGCCATCGATCATTCCTAGATGTTCATGGGTTCTTCGTTGGTCGCCGAGCGCTTGGCCGGCTCCATCTGGGTCTGCCGGTTGACCTCGACTTCCTTGAACAAGCCGCCGCCCTCGGCGCCGACTTTGGTGCCCTTCGGCGCGTTGACGTCGACGCTGATCTTGCCGGTGCCCTCGACCTTGGTGGCGTTGGCCTGTGCGCGATCGACTTGGGCGCGATCGGCGATGGCCTGCTGATTACGTGCAGCGAAGGCCGCGCTCGCACCGGTCGAAAATTCAACGCCGCGCCGCCGGCCTTCCCAATAGTTGTAAACCTCGCTCGATCCTGGCACCGCGACGCGACCGGGCAGATGGGTGCCGGGATCGCCCTCCATGCCTTGGTTGGTGCGGCCTTGGATCAGGTTGCTGCCGCCGCCGACCGCCGCCACCTGTTTGTCGAATTCTCGCTGCTGCTCCGGGCTGATCGATTTGGCGCCCATACCCGGCTTGTTCATCGCGTAGAAGCGGCTATTCAGTTCATCCTTGAGGGTGTAGCCGGGCACTTTTTGCCGGATCATCGAGACCCGGTTGTACAGCGCCTCGACCGTGGCCGAACCGCCGCCTTCATAGGCCTGCAGTTGATTCAGCTTGGCTTTGACTGCCGGATCATTCAGCTCGGCCATCAACGGCGCACGCTGCTCTTGCAAATATCCGCCGCCGCCCTTGCCCCCGGCTGGCGTATCGCCCGCGCCTTGGCCTCCGCCCGCGCCTGCGGTCTGACCGTTGTTGGCGACTTGGCTGCGATCCCAATCCGGACGGCGCGCTGTGATCTGCGAGGCTGAACGCCATTGCGTCGACACGCCGCCTTGTCCGGACGCGGTGCCGCCTTGGTTGCCGCCAAGCATTTCGTATTCCAGTTCGCCGGTTCGCGGATTCTTTCGCGTTTCACCGGTAAGAAAACCGACATGGCCGCCGGTCTGGCCGGCGCTGCGGCCCCGCGCCAATATGCCGATGTCGCCCGGCTGCACGTCTCCCGGTTTGACCGCCGAGCCGTAATTTAGAAAACTCGTTGCAACCAGCGAGCCGGAGCCCTTCATGCCGGCCTTCGCAAGATTGGAATTGACGAATGCCGCGCACCACGCCGTGGTTGCCGGATTAACCTTGATGCCGTTCTCGCGGAAGAGACCGCTCAGTTTGGTCTGATCGCGGATTTCATCTTCGCCGAGATGTTGCCGCGCGAAGGCCAGCGCCTGCGCCGGACCGGCCTCGCCGTTGCCGGAGGCCTGATTGCCGGCGGGTGAAATGCCGCCGCCGACGTCGCTGCCATTGGGCGCGCCGCCGGCACCGCCACCGCCGCCGCCGCCGCCACCCGGGAATGCAGCCGCGCCACCGCTCTCGCCGCCGCCGGCTCCGCTGGTGTAACCACCGCCACCGGCCCCGCCACCACCGCCGCCCCATGCGCCGCCGCCGCCGCCGAACATCGGCGCGCCACCTTGGGTTCGCCCCAATCCGCCGCCCGGCGAATAGGCCGCCTGCTGCACCATGCCGGCGAAGCCGCCGCCACCGCCGCCGCCTTGGAACGACATCGGTTGATAGCCCGGCACCTGCTTTTTGATGGCTTCATCGATCTTGCCGGTCAGTTGCTCGGTCGCCTTGGTGTTGTCCTCAACCGGCTTGTTCGGCTTGTTGGTCCAGTAGTCGTTCCAGCGCTCCAGGTAGCTCTTGTCTTCCTCTTTCCTGCCCGGCTGTTGCGGCAACAGCTCCGGCTTGGTGGCGCCCTCAATGCTGCTCGGCGTGTTGTACCAGCGCTTGAACACATCGCTGTTGCCGATCCGGATAAAGATTTGTTCAATCGATTCGAAGCTGGTGAGGATCGCCGACGTCACCTTATTGGCATTTTCCAGCGCGGTGGTGAGCGGCCCGACCTTCAAGGTGTTGATGATGTCGCTTATGCGGCTCCACTTGCCTTCGAACAAGTTCAGCTGCTTGTCGAATTCCGTGCCGAGCCGCAACCTGCGCTCCTCGGCGTCGTACCATTCCTTGGATTTCTCGGTGAGGCTATCGAGCGCGCCGAGCACGCTCTTGTCCAAGAACGGCGCCGCCCATTTGTTGGCGATTGCGGTGGCTTCCTGCAGCGTCTTGTTCTGGTCGCGCATCAGGTTGGCGATGATATTGCGCCGCGCCTCCAGAACGGCGTTGGTCTGCTTTTCGATCGAATCCATCTTCGGCAATTGCTCAAGCAATTGCGCCATCGCCCGCGCGGATTCCGAGCCGGCCGCGCCGGCATCGCGGATCATCTTGGTTTTTAGTTCGCTGCCCTGGCGGCCGACCTCCGCGATGGTGTCCGACAACTTGGCGACATTCGACACCACGGTCTCAGCGCTGACGCCGACCGCGCCGAACTGCTCGATCAGGTTTCTGATATGCGAACCGCCAACGCCGACCGCGCGGCTGACTTGGCCGATCTCGCGCAGCGCGGCGGCCCAATCTTTCAACCCGCCGATCTGCCGAATGATCTCATTACCAACGAACGCGGCGGCGGTGCCGACGCCGACCATCGTCTTGCCGAGCGGCCCCATGGCCGTCACCAGATCGGTAACAGTGCTCTGGAGACCCTTGGCCGATTGCTGTAGCGCGCCCTGCTCGCGCTTGAACTTCTCCATACTCTGCGCAGTCGAGCCAGAGCCGAGGCTCTGCATTTCCTCGCGCAGCCGTGCGATGCCCGCCGACGCATTGTCGACGAGGCTAACGGTTAAGCGTAGCTCTTCCTCTTCCGTTGGCATTATTCGTCTTCACCCTTGGCCGCCTGCTGCTCACGATCGAGCTGCGCCGTGCGACGCATGTGCGTCGCGACGTCGTTCAGCGGCATGGACAGAAAAAGTTCGGGGCTAACGTGATACCAGCGTGCCAACCGGTAGCAGTCGAGGATGATGTCGTCCTCGCTGCCTACCAAGCCGCTGGATCGGGCAGAAAAAAACGCTGCAGGCGGAATGCCACGCTGTTCCAGTCACGCGGGTGCATGTCTTCAATGAACGGCGGCAGGATGTCGGACAACGCGGCGATGATGAAGGTCATCTTGCGCTCCTCGATCCGCACCTCGCCCTCCTGGTCGATCCGCACCGGGTTGCCATAGCGGTTGATGTCGCCGGCCCGCGGCTCGCGCAGGGTGATCTCGCTGATCTTCTCGCCCTTGTTGTTGCGGATTTGCTTGTGCAGCAGCTTGACCGTGATCGGCCATTCCGGCTCGGTGCTGCCAAGGTCTTGCTCGGCCGGCGAGGCCTCGATCGCCGGCTCCGGTGTCGGTCGCGACTTCGCCGGCTTCTCCGGCGTGACGTCGACCATCGGCCGCTGCAGCGTCGGCCCGTCGTCATCGTTGATGAAGCCCTCCCGTTTCGGGTTCACGTTCATTCTGCGATCTCCCTAGTAGCTGGCGTTTTTAGATGGCGACTTCCTCGCAGCTCACGCCTTCCCACCTGACCCGCACCTGGCCGTCGCGGGTGTTGTTCTCGAAACCACCTTTGCAGGTGGCCGCGATCAGCGTGTACTGCATGTGGTTGGCGAGCTGCGCCACCACGGTGACGTCGGTCTCATCCATCAGGTCCTCCAGATAGAAACCTGGCATGGTCGAGAGGTCGGCCTCGATGTAGGGCACGCGCGGCAATTCCTGATAGCCGTGCACGCCGTCTTGGCCGGCGATCATGGTGCGCTCGACCGGCGACGGGCTGACGGTGAAATTGCCGCGGAGCGCCATCTGCACGCCGTCCACGGTCAGGAAGGCGATGCCCGCAATTCGTTGTGCCATGCTTCCCTCCTATGGGTGTTAGGCGTTCGACGCTGCGTTGTAGGGTGGCTGGTTCTGACCGATGATCACGTTGTCGATGCCGCGGTCGTACTGCAGGCGGAATTGCGCCAGCACCGCGAAGATGCGCAGCTGATTGATCAGGTCGGGCGGATACAGCACGTTGAGCCGGTTCGGATTGTCCGGGTCACGCTCCACCAGCAGATGACGCTTGAAGTTGCGGAGGTCTTCGACCAGGCCGCTCCACATATCCTGCTGGTATTGCGCGATCAGCTCGCCCTTGATGATGCCGGGCGTGACGATGGCCTGGCCCGGGCCGAACCGCGTGCCGTCATTGGCGAGCTTGTGGCGCGGGAATTTGCTGGTGATGGCGTGGCGCTGATTGCGCAACAGCTTGGCCAGCGTCGCCAAGGTCGTCACCAGCTCATAGGTGTCGTCGGTTTGGCCATAGAGGTTGAGCTGGTAGGTGGTCTGCTCTCGGGCGATCATCGGCTGCTTGTCGCCACCGAGCTTCTGGATCGCGATGCCGCTCGATGCCAGCGAATTCAGTTCGACGAAATCGAACTGCTCATGGAATGGCGCCGCCCTGACCCTGTTCAGGCTCAGTGCCTGCAGCGGCCGGGCCGGATCATTGACCAGCGCGCGCTGCGCTTTCGCAGCATAGGCCGCGGCCCATTCGAAGCACGGCGACGGTGAGCCGACCTCGAACCCCATGATCGATTCGACGCCGGAATTCAGCGTCAAGCCGAACAGCAGCAGATCGGAATAGGTGCCGCGCTTGGCCGAGAACACATGGCCGAACAGCTGCCGCTCGAAACCCCAGCGCCCCTGATCGGTGAAGCCAAATTCCTGATCCCATTCGAACAGCGAATTGGTGTCGGTGTACGGCATCGCGACGTATTCGAACGGCGTTTCGCCCATTGCGCTGATGGCGTCGTCGAAATCGGGCGTGCCGACGCCACCGGTCAACAGGCCATTGGTCGGCAACGTGATCTCGATGCCAACCGGCAGTTTCTCGCCGCCGCGGGCGCCGAAGTAATTCAGCGACACCGTGATGTCGTTGGTGAGAATGCCCTTCCACATTGCCGTGAGGGTCACGACACCGGCCGCCACCGCCGCCGTCACCGGCAAGGTGTCGTCGGCATTGATGGCCGCCTCGATCGCCGAAGCGATGTTGTCGACCGTATCGGTGGTGTGGACGTTGACCGGGACATGGGTGCCGGCGATGTAGAGATGAATCGTGCCCGCTTCATCCGGCACCTTCACCACGGTGATGGTGCCAGTGGCGGCTGCCGCGCCGACCGGCTCCGCCAAAGGCAGACCCCAGACTTCGTTGGCGAAGTTGTTGTTGAAGTAGGCCATGAACATCCGCGACAGCTCGCTGCCCTGGCCGAACCGCATGTCGGCCTGCGCCTGGCTGCCGATCGGAATCGGCACGTCGGGCTCGGCGTCGCCATCGGCCGTCATGATGCCGACCATCAGCGCGCGCAGATTGATCGACGGCAAGCCGGCCATCGACGGATCGACTTCGACCCAATACAGCGGAATCTTGATGTTGGCGGGAATGTTGGCAAAACTGATCGGCATCGCGGTCTCCTCTCACAAAAAAGAAGCGCCGCGGTTAGGCGGCGCTGCTGGGGTCTTCGCGGCGTTGCCGCCGATGACGCTGGTCTTTGTCGCGATCGTCGCCGCCGCTATCGCTGCTCTCCTCGACGGTGACCGAACCATCGGCGATGCGCCGCTTGGTGAAGCGGTCATTCGGCCATTCCGCCGAGCCGCCACCGGGCAGGAAGCCGCTCCCGTTCGGATGCTTCAGCACCTTGCGCAGCTCATCGCTGGCCGGCGTCACGCGCACTGGCTTCGGCCGGAACGAGCGCACCTTGGCCAGCCGATCGAGCTGGTGCTGCTTGCGGATCGAGACTTCCTTTGTCGGTTTGTCGTTCGATCGGTCGTTGCTCATCGGTCCTTCTCCTTTTCAGGTGCCGGGGGCGTCGCGGGGGCAAACACGTACTTGGCGTGCAGCTGCTGGCGCTGCGCCATTTCTTCCTCGGTGTCGCCCGGCTCGATGCCGGTGTGAACATCGATCTCCACCAGGTCGTCGGTGATCTCCGGCGACCAGTCCGTGCGATAGAAGCAGGAGACGTCGTATTGCAGCTCGGCGACCGGCGTTTCATTGTTGAACCCGGTCGCACCGAACACATGGCGGCGGGTGCCGCGGGTGATGCTTTCGATCCGCGTGTTGTCGGGATTCATGGCGCCGACATGCGGATTGTAGGTATCCAGCATGTTCATGATGTACTGGTCGCGCCATAGCCTGTTCATGATCCGCCAGTAGGCGGCGTCGATGGTCTGCTCCGCGATCACAGGATCATTGTTGGCGATCATCACCGAGAAGCCGATCCGCAGCGTGTGCGAAAATCGGATGCAGCCGGTATTGGGATCGCCGTCGGGCAGCATGGTCTCGTCGAGGATGTAGACGCCGAGATACGGCAGCAGCTCGTGCTGCACCTGCAGCATCTTGGTCTTGCGCTTCTTGAAGCTGGCGAAATACGGCTCGCGTTCGGCCAGGGCGTCATAGAACACGTCACGGATCACCAGCCCGTAGCTCTGGGTGTCGGTGATGCCCATCACATGATCGTTTCGTATTTCCGGATCGTCAGCATGGTCTGGCCGCCGCCGTCGCTCGATGCGTCGACGATCTGGTATTCGCCGCGCGGCACACCGTTGCAGTCGGCCGGGATGATGAGGTGGTCGTTTTGTTGCGGCAGGACGCTGAATTCGCTTTCTCTGATGTCGAGGATGGTGCGCTGGTCGGAATAGATGTGACCGTCCATGCCCTGCACATCGATCGAATAGGTGTTGAAAATGCCGCGCCGATCGTAGGCGGGTTGCCCCGGTTGCGAGGCCAGCGGGATGAACGTCACCGGCACGGCCCAGAAATCGAAGATCGGGGACTGCAGCGTCACGTCGAGGTTCACGGCCATTTCATTGCCTCGCGCGTAAGGCCGAGCATGCGCTGGTCGAGCTGATCCTTCAGCTCCTCGCGCAGGATCGGCCGGTTCGAGGTTGGTTGTCGGCCAACGACGCCTCTGGGCCGGTAGACCTTCGGTCCCCGGGTGGCTTGCTTGCCTGGTTGCGGCCGTTCGAACCGCGCCCGCGGCCAGATCAGGGTGACCGCCGCGGTCTGGTTGCCGGTCGCCGTGACCGTCATGTTCGGATATTTGCGGCGCATGTCGTCGCGCTGCCAGGCGGTCAGCTCTTCCGGCACGGCCTGATGCAGATTGCCGACCTGTTCGGCGAGCTTGTCGAACTTCGTCACCAGATTGATGACGTCGTCGAGCACGACGCTAAACATAGAACCGCATGTACTTGTAGAGCAGGACGTTGATGGTCTCGCCCGCTGCGCCGATCGCGCCAGCACCGCTCTGGCTGGATTGATTCTCGTCGAAGAACTGCACCCGCGACTCCCGGTGCGAGATCGACTTGATGCCGGAGATGACGGCGCGCGACATTTCGGTGCGGGCGCCCGTAATCAGGATGCCGGTCGCGATCTTGAGCGCAGGCGGTGCCTCGTCGGGCAGCTGATAGCCGCCGCTGTAGGTGACGACGACCGGCTCGGCAAAGGTGCCGAACACCGTCAGCTTGCCGGACCGGTTCTCGATTTCGTAATTCGCCGGATCGATGGGGCTGCCGTTGCAACTGACCGATTCGATATCGGCGTCGCTGACCGGATAATGCGTGAGGAAGATCCGGGGATTATCCAGCGGCGGCAGGTCGCCGCGCCAGGTTTCCTTGACCTTCTCTTTCGCGAACACGCGGTTGCACATGGTGGCGACGACGTCGGAATATTGCTCGATCCACATTTCGAGCTGCGCGTCCTCGCTGGTGTCGCTGGTCGAGATGCCGAGGATGGTCTTCAGCTCGTCGAGCGTCAGCAGCTGGTAGGTCTCGGCGGGCTCGATGACCTTGACGGTGATGTCCGCCATCAGCGCGCCTCGTTGTCGAACTGCTCGAACAGCGGTCGCAGATTGAGCGGCTCGGCGTCGCCGTTGTCGGACATGATCGGGGTCGCCATGTAGCCGGCGCGATCGACCTTCCAGCCGATGATGGTCGGCCCCGACGGTCCGCGTTCGCCGCGCTCGCCGCGCTGACCTTGCTCGCCGCGAATGCCGGGTTTGCCGGGTCGCCCGGCGGATGCGATCAGTTGCCATCCGTCGCCTGGGCACGGCCCCGGGTGGTCGCGACGGGCGATAAAGCTCGACCCGTTCAATGCGACGATGTCGAGGAGAGCGTAATCCTCGCCGTCGCGATGGGTGCCCTTGACCGTGGGAAAGGCGGCATCGCGCCCTTTTTCGGCGAGGCAAGCCCAATCGGAATGCGGCGGCTTCTGCGCCGTATCCTTCCGGGCCTGGTAGGTGCTGCCGTCGCAGCAGACGACGTCGCCATGATACGAGATTTCGTCGGGTTGCCACGCACGGACGATGGGCAGCTCGCCCGGATCGCCCTTGTCGCCTTGTTCGCCTCGCGCGCCCGGTTCGCCGGGATCGCCTTTCAATCCCTGTTCGCCTTGCGGGCCGGCTTCGCCGAGCGGGCCTTGCTCGCCTTGTGTGCCCGGCTCGCCTTGCTCACCGCGCTGCCCAGGTTCGCCCGTTTCACCGCGCTCGCCGCGCTCGCCGCGCGGACCTTGGCCGCCTTGCGGGCCTTGTTCGCCGGGATCGCCTTTTTCGCCTTGCTCGCCATGCTCGCCTCTCTCTCCTTGCTCGCCGCGTTCGCCCTGTTCGCCCTGCGGACCGCGCTCGCCAGCCGCGCCTTGCTCACCTTGCTCGCCCTGCGGTCCGGCTTCGCCACGCTCGCCTTGCGGACCAGGCTCGCCCGCCGGTCCCCGTTCGCCAAGCTCGCCCTGAATGCCTGGTTCACCCTGCGGGCCGGCTTCACCTTGCGGGCCGGCTTCGCCCTGCGGGCCGGCTTCGCCGCGCTGACCTTGCTCGCCGCGCTCGCCTTGCTCGCCCTTCTCGCCGGGAGGCCCCGCCGGTCCGGGTGCGCCATCGGCGCCATTCGTCAGTTCGGCCAGCCGGATCGTGATGCGCTCCTGCAGCACGGCGACCTCGGCCTTCAGCGTCGCAATGATCGCCTCGGCCTTGGCTTCGATCAGTTCGCGCTCGCGCAGCCATTGCCGCCGCTCCTGATCGAGCGCGTGGGCGAGCGCCTCGCGCCACGCGTCAAGAAGACAGTCGGCGTCTTCCGATGCGGTCGGCGGTTCTAAAAAGGTTTCGGACTTCCCGTTGGACTGCATCGCGGTTGCCTTTCTCAGGCGGCGGCGGAGCTGGTGCTGGCGGAGCGGATGGCGGCGCCTGCGGTCCCGGCGCGGCCGGGATGGCGCCAGCAGCGGACAGCGGAACGACCTGCTGCTGCACGCGCGGCTCGTCGCCGAAGTCGACGGCGTCGAGGCCTTCCTGCGCGCGGGCCTCGTTGGGCGCATAGATGCCGCCCTGGACACCGCGCGCGAGCGCCTCGATCCGGTCCTTGAGCGCCGAGCGCAACAGCGCGGCGGTATCGAATTCGACGTATTCGTCGGGCTGGCCCTTGAGGCCGAACAGCAGCCCGAATGCTTCCTCGATGTGGTTGAGCGCAAAGCCCAACCCCATGGCGATCCAGCTCTGCATCAAAAGCTCGGTGGAGGCGTAGTTGGTGCCGCCAATGCCGAGGATTTGCAGCGGCACGCGAAACGCCAGCGCGATGTGCTCATTCGAGAGCTTGAGGATTTCCGCCGTTGCAGCATCGCGGCCGCCGACCGACCACGGCTGCACCTTGAGGCCCGCCGTCAGGATCGGGGTGCCGCCCTGATGCAGGTTCTTGGCTTGGTCGTTCCAGCGGTCGCGCAGCGCCTGGACCTGATCCTTGTCGAGCACCAGATCGGTCGACAGCACGGCGCTCGGCCGCGCCTCGTTGAGATAGAACGCCGCCTGCTGGCGCGAAATCGCGGCGCCGACGCCGACGTCCTCATAGGCGGCAACGATGGGGGACTCGCCGACCAGCGGCGTCGGCGCGCGACTATTGGTGTGCAGCCTGATATGCAGCACGTCGCGCTGTGGCACCAAGAGACCGGCTTCTCCGCCCAGGCGCTTGGCGATGACGTCATTGCCATGCAGCGCATAGAAAATCTCGCCGTTGTAGGCGAGACGCGGATGCGACTGCGCCGGATTCATCAGGTGCAGTTCATCGATCTCGTAACGGTCGTTCCTTAGCGCCAGCGCATAGGCGTTGCCCTCGGTGTAGAGCGAGCGCGTCGTGTTCAGCAGAAAATCGCTGATCGTCTGGTAGTCGTTGGGATGTCGCAGAATGCGGGCGAGCGCGGAGGTCTTGACCCGGTCGCGCCCGCCCTTGTCATTGAGCCGCCAATGGTCGCCGGGGCACATGGCGACCGTCTGCGAATAGGCCGAGACGCACGCCTCGACCATCGCAGACCGCGACAGGCTGATCGGGCTGTACCCGAGCTGCCACCAATTCCAGTTTTCGCCGACACCGACAGGCAGCCAGCCGCCAGTGACCGGCAAACGCCATGGACCGGGACGATAGTCGCCTTCGCCTTTGATGATCCGGCTTGCGATGCGCGACAGGAGGTCCCAAGCACCCATCAGCTCGTTCTGGTCTGATAGTTCCGGTCGCGTTGTCCCGCTTCCATGTGCCGGGTCTTGTGGTTGTGCTGCTCCGGCTTCGGCGCGTGCGGATCGGGTCCGCTGCCGTCCTCCTCGTGCTCCTGGATGTACTCGCCCATCTTGGTGCGGTCGTTCTCCTCCTGCGTCGGGGTCGGCTTGCCTTTCGACAGTTTCTCCTTGCCCTCGGCGCGGGTCTTTTCGCTTTGCTCATGCTCGCGGTCGTAGGCCTTCTTGGCCGCTTCTTTCGCATCAGTCATGACCTGATCTCCTCTGGTTATCGCCGCCGCCGGCCAGCGGCGGCACCGCCTTCCACCGGTTCGGTGAAAGTGAACTGCACGACGTTGCTGTCACCGGCCGCGTCGCGCACGAGCACGCCATAGCTGCCAGCCGCACCGGCAAAGCCGACGATCGATGTCGTCAGCCGGGTCGAGGCGACCAGCGTGGTTGTCTGCGGAGCACCGTCGAACACGATCACCGCATCAGGCCTGAAGGTGTAGCCGTCGATCTGCAGGGTGACGTCGGGCAGCGGGCCGGTGGTTGGGGACATGGTCTCGATGACCGGCACGCCGCGTTCGGGTGGGTTCGGCAATTCCGGCGGATACGGCACCCCGGGATCGAGCGGACTGCCGTCCGGCTCTTTCTCGATGACGTGCTCGCCCATCGCAGCGAGATCGTTTTCTTCCTGCGTCGGGGTCGGCTTCGACCCCTCCGCGAGATTCTGACCCGCCGGGTGCGGCGGGTCTTTCCTGTCGGTGTCAGCCATGGCAGTCACCACGTCACGCCTTGCACCCACGCGACCATGCCCGGACGCCGCAGCGTCCAGTTGACCGGCAGGATCAGCCGCAGCGCCAGGCTGTCGGTCTGCCACAGCGAGCGCACCGGGTTGGCCGGCGTGCCCGGATCGGCACCACCCACGATCGGCTGCGGGTTGGTGTCCTCCATGTGCAGCGTCGCCTGATCGCTGATCTCGAAGCGAGGAGCCTCGCCGCCCACGGTGACGAAGTCGGCCGCGTCGAGCGCGATGATGGTCCCCATCGGCACCGTGCCGGAGTCGATGATGGCATAGCCCGCGAGCCGGCCTTGGCTAACCTCCGCCTGGAACGGGAACGTGCCCACACCCGGAGCCGGGGTCAGCCCAGCGGACAGAACCTGCTGCGGGTTCATCAGCCAGCACATGTTGCGGATGTAGCCCTGCGTCGCGGTCAAGAGCGCACCCGCCACGTTCTTGATGTCGCCGACGATCGCGTTGAAGCCGCCGCCAGCGGTCGGCGCAATCGGCGCGACGCCGTTGAGCAGACCGGCGGGCCGGATCACGGTCGCCGGGTTGGCATCGAGCAGGATGCTGTCGAGCGAAACAGCGGTGTCTTCCTGGATCGCATTGCGCAGCAAGCCCTCGATGGCCGGGATCGAATGCTCGTCGATTTCCCGGGTCCAGGTGGTGATGACGCCCATCTTCTTCGGCGTCAGAACCTGCGACGTGAACTGGCCTTGGCGGACCGGGATCGGCATGCCTTCGCCGACGAACGAGCCCGCAATCGTCGGCGTCCTATTCCGCGTCGGGACCGAGATGCGGCCGGCGCGACCGAACGACAGCGACATGCCGAAGCCCGACAGCCGGGGGAACACCGACTTGGGCATCAACAGCTCCATAAAGTCGGTGTTGATCTGCTGCACAAGCTCGGCAGCCCAGCCGGTGACCGTGGACATGGCCGAGTTGGATGCGGCGCGCATCGACCAGTCGAGCACCGCGCGCGTGGCTTCCTCTTCATAGCCACGGCCGGGATACTCGCGGGCAATGAGCTGGCGAACGTCCTCGGTGTTTTTCTTGACCTGGTGGGCGACCAGCTGGATGGTGCCGCAGCGCACCAGATAGTCCAGCGGATCGACCTTTTTCTTCGGCAGGCTGAACGGCCGCTGCGCAACGCCATTGTGCTGGCGCTGCAGGTCCGCCCGAACCACGGTGGATTCGCCGCTGCCATCATTAGTCGCGAGATGACGCTCGGCCTCGCGAAGCGCAACAAGCCCTCGCTCTTCCTGCGAGATCCTTGCATTGAGATCGTTAGCGCGTTCGAGCTGATCATCGCTAACGTTGGTGTCGTCCACACTGGCGAAATGCTCCGTCAGTTGGTCGCGCAGAGCAAGCAGCCGCTTCTCGGCGTCGACAATCCGTTGAGCCAACGACATGGTCGTGTCCCTTGTCTTTCGGGTCGATGTGTCGGCTTGCCCGCCGGTGAATCCGCGCCGCCTGGTCCCACCCCTTGCGCCTTGCCCGGCGAAGACGAGATCGATCGTTGCGGAGGAAATTTTCAGATTTTTCGCAATCGCCAGCGCGTTCGGGTTGGCTGGCACCGAGACAAGGCTGGTCTCGACCAGCTCGGCCTTGGTGTAGAACATGCCGAAACCGCTTTCGGCTCGCGGCTTGGTCGCGACCGGCTTAAAGCCGACCGACACCGCGCGCAGGATTCCGGCATCGATCAGTTTGCGGATTTCGTCGATGCGCTCCGAGGTTCCTTCCGGCGCCAGCTCCAGGCGGCCGATCAGTTGCTTGTTCTCGACGCGCAGGTTCTTCCATCTGCCGATCGGGAAATCGCTCTTATGGTTGAACAGCGCGATCGGATTTTTCTTGAAGTTGGCGAGCTGCCAGCCATCGGACATGATGACGTCGTCGAGGCGGTCGGGCGTCTCGTCGGACAGGACGAATTCCATGCCCGAGATTTTGCCCGCATGGGTCTTGTGCTTGACGTCAGTGGACGATCGTTTATCCCAGATCAGCTGACAGCGGTCCTCATCGCCCAGCTCATCGATGCAGCGGTCCATGAATTCGCCGTGGCTTTCGTCATCGTCCGGCTCGATCTGCTTGGCGCTCTTGTCCTTGTCCCGCCATATCTGCATGCACGCCGCGACCGCCTGGTCGCGCGGCCGGTCGCCGTCGCCCATCATCTCGGGCACGCAGCGCGATAAGAAGTCGCTTTGGCTTTCGCCCTTGTGCGGTTTGATCGGCATAGATCGTCCCTCCCGCGCTTTCGCAGGTTGGCTACGGTTGATGTGTTGGGGTTGGATCAGCGCTCGCGACCGCGCCTGTGAAACGCGCCTAATCGTTCCCGTGCGGGCGGCGGGTCGCTGCCGATCGCCGGCCGCTGCCCGCGGGTTATGTCTGCTCTCATCTCTCCGCGATGCGGCGCAGAAGCTGTCGTCGTGCGGCGCGATGCCGACCAGTTTCCCGCACGCAAGCGTGACAGGCCGCGCATCACCATGCGCGCAGCGCCATCGCAGAAGCGGCAACCGCTCATCGCCTGATCCTGTTCGCCGGGTGCTTCGGATCAGTCGGCCAGCCGTCATCGTCGACAGCGCCGCCGTAGCCGCGCGACTCGATGTGCTTCTTTTCGCTGTTGTGGCAGTCGGCGCAGAGGCTCTGCAGTTCGCCCAGGCAGAACTTGTTCCAGTCACCGCGATGCGGCACGACATGGTCGGCGACGGTGGCGCGGGTGACGACCCCGCGCCCAAGGCAGAGCTTGCAGAGCGGATGGTGCTTGAGCTGCAGCTTGCGACGGCGCAGCCAGAACGCGGTGGTGTAGAAGTGCTGCCATTTGACCCTGGTCGAGGTCGGGTCCATCAGCCGAACAGGAGATCAGCGCCGCGCGGGATCAACAGACGCCTGCGGCGCCGACGCGTTGGAACCGGATCGCCGTTGACGGTCACGGTGACGGCGACATCTCCGGAAACCGCGATGCTGATGTCGACCTTTTCGCGGGGCGGCGGGGTCGGCGGCGTCGGCTTGCGGCCTGCCGGAGAAATCCAGGAGACCAGCTTTTCGTCATCGCCGTTGAATTCATTGAGGTCGACATAGGTGTCATCGATGCCGTCGATCGTGCCGTTCTCGGAATACTGCCAGAGCGTCCAATGCGGATAGGTGTTGCTCGGCCAGCTCAGCGTGCCGCTGGTGTACTGCGCCAGCCAGAGGTCGGTGTTGTCGCGCAGGAAGGCGTCGCAATCATCGCCAAGCTGCTCTTTCAAGAGATGGCCGCTATAGACCGTGACTTGCAGGTCGCGCGGATCGTCGAGCAGCGTCTGCACCGCCTCGTGCAGATCGTCCAGGGTGCAGCCGTCCTCCTCGTAATCGATCACCATCCGCTCGCCCTCGACGGGATCGACGATGGACAGATAGAACTGCATCTGCGCTGCGGCGTCGCCAGGCTTGATCCAGTGATAGGTGCAGCACGCGATTCCGGCTTCCGTCGCCGCGATGAAATTCGTCGCGCGGTTGGGATCGGTGTAGCTCGTGCCCTCGGTCGCCTTCATGATGCAGGCGACGACGCCGCTGGCGCGCACGGCGTCGAAGTCCGGAAAGCCCTGCCAGTGCGAAATATCGATGCAGCTCGGCTGTTCGCTCATGATGGACCTCTTTCGCCGCTATCCGCGCGCCGCGTCAGCGCAGGTACTCGCGGCTTCTCGTACTGGTGTTCAGGTCGGTGACATCGAGCCAGCCGATGTCCTCGCGGGATCGAAACCGCATCAGCTCGGCGTTCAGGCTGCGCTCGTCCGTGAACACCATCTGGATCGCGCAGTCGCCGCGCCGCTTGCCGTTCGAAGGGTCTTCGACGCCATAGATGGCTTGCAGCCTGATGTGCATCGCCGCCTACTGCCGGTCAGTGGGGAACGGGCGCGGGTTTGGCGTCGGCGGGCGTTGCAGGAAGACCGTGGCCGTGCATTGCTTCTTCGGCTTGCTGCAGTTGTAACTACAGATCGTGCTGCCGCAGGCCGTGGTGCATGTCGTCTTGCCCCCGCAATGCGTCTTCACATCCGCCTGCGTCGTCTTGATGACGGTGACCGCGGACGCCTCGGTGGTGAAGCCAACAACGGCAACAGCCGCAGCAAGGATCAACGCGCGCATGGGTGCCTCCCTAGTCGATGAAACTGTTATCGTGCGGCAGCACGAAGTTGAATGAGCCGGCGCCGTCATGGCCGCCGCCCTTGGCGCATTCGCCCGGGTTGCCGCCGGCACCGACGAAGAACAGGCAATTGCACTTGCGGCAGAAGAACCAATCGTCCTGTCCGGTTGGGATTTCGTCGCTGGACGACAGGCTGAAATTGAAGCCTTGGGCTTCGTGCTTGGACTGGCCGTCGACACAGACGCCGCCTTCGTTTTGACCGGCATCAAAGAACAGGCTGCTGCAGGTCTTGCAGAAGTGCCAATGGTCCTGCGCCATATCTACGTCTCCTCGAAAGGGGGTGCTGGTTAAGGTTGCTGCACAGCCCAGACGACGACGATGATCCCGATCGCGACCAGCGCGATGACGAGCCACGTCGACAGTCTGGTGTTATCCAATGGGCCGAAAGGCATCTGCGTCTCCGATCACGCTGGCTGCGCGCTTGTTGAATTCGTGCAGCAGGTCGAGCTGGCGGGCGAGGTTGTCGAGGCCTTCGTCCATGGTCTTGTCGTTGGTGGCAAAGGACAGTTGATTGCCGACCACCTTCATGAAGTTCTGCAGGCACGCCTGGTCTAGCGCGTCGAGCAATTGCGGTTGCGTAATCATCCGATGCCTACGCTATGAGGGTTTCGATATCGATCGGCTTGGCGTTGCGGTCGCGCGAGCGCAGGCCCATCAGCATTGCCAGCGCCACCGCGCCGTCGATGCGGAATCGCGCCTTGTCCTTGTCGAGCTTGCGGTTGCCGGCGGGATCATTGATCGCGACCGCGTTGGCGATGTTCCAATTGAGAATCGGATTGTTCGGGTGCACCAGCTTGCGCTCCAGGATCGCCAGCTCAAGCGCATCGATCGCCGGTCCCATGTCCTTGAAGCCCTGGCCCCAGGGGACCAGCCGCAACCCGTCGCCGCCCTTGTCGCCGTCCTGATAGGCCTGCAGCCCGACGCGGTCGAATTCGCGCAACAGATCGTTGATGCGCCAGCGGTCATAGGCGAGACCGCGCACGCGATAGCGCTGCGTCAGCTCGGCGATGAACATCGCGATCATCTCGGGGTCGATGGTCCGCCCAGGCGACTGCCGGAGATGGCCGGCCGCGGCCCATTCGGCGTAGCGATGGCTGCCGCTGCCGAAGTCGCGGCGCGAATGCTCAACCAGATGTTCGCTCGGCTTCCAGAAGAACGGAACCACACGGGCCGGGTCGGTTGCCGAGCCGACCACCAGGGCGGTGAGATCGCCGACCGACGACAGGTCGAGCGCGAGATAGACCTCCTCGCCATCGGCGAGCAGGATTTGGCCTGCGCAGCTCATCCATTCCGCGCGCGACAGCAGCGCGGCGATCGGCGCCACGCGCTGATTGAGGAACAGATTTCGGACCTTCGGCTCTTCCGCCGGCATCCGCTTGGCTTTGCGGATGGCTGAGGCGAGGTCCTCGTAATTGCGGAAGCGGCCCAGCGCCGGGTTGGCCTGGCGCCACTGCGCCTCATCGTCGAGGTCGCAATCCTCTTTCGCGGCGTAGAGATGGCAGACGATCGAGGGGTCGCTGCCCGACAGGCCGTCGTCGATCAGCTTCGACAGGATATGCTCGGGGTCGTTGCTCTGGGTCGAGATGACGATGAACAGCGGCTCGTCCCTTGCCCCGAACGCGGTGTCGAGCACGTCGTACAAATCGCGGTTCTTCGCCTGGGCCAGCTCGTCGTAGATGACCACGCTCGGCAGGTAGCCGTGCTTGGTGCCAGCCTCGGCGGAGACCGCGCGATAGACGCTGCCGGTCCGCCGCGCGATCATCGTCTTGGTCGACGGGATGACCTCGATCTGGGCGCGAAGCTCCGGCTCGCGGTCGACGATCTGCTTGGCGAACTTGAACACGATCGACGCCTGGTCGCGGTCGTTGGCGGCGGAATAAATCTCGCCGTTGACGATCGCCTCCGGGCCGACCAGATGCGCCAGCGCGATGCAGGCGATCAGCGCCGTCTTGCCGTTCTTGCGTGCGACCGAGAGGATGGCGCGCCGCACCGCGCGGTTTAAGCCGATGTGCGGCTCGTAGATGTCGCGGATAAATTGCTTCTGCCAGAGGTCCAGCTTGAACCGCTTGCCCTGGCCCTTGCCGCTCGGGATCGTCAGCTGCTCGATGAACTCGATGACCCGGGCCGCGCGCCACTTGCCTTTGGTGGTTCGCTTGACGCGGGGCTCGGTGCTCATTCAATCGGGCGGATCACCCCGCCAGCAGATCGCCGAACTTGCTGCCGCCCGGGACTTCCGCAGCCCCGGTCGCGATGCGGCATCGCGCGGCCGGCGAGAGGCCGAATTCTCCGGCATAGCGCACCATGTCGTGCGCCGCCTTGCGCGCGACATAGACCAGCGGGTTCTGTACCGCGACCCGGTCGCGCTTGAGCAGAAGGCCATGCATCACCGGATCGGCCTTGGCGATCTTGTCGAGCGTCTCGCGCGCGGTGCGCCATTCGCCATAGGCAACGCAATACGCCGCGAGCGGTCCGATATCGATCAGGGTCAACAGCCGCAGGCGGTACAGTTCGGCCGCGATGCGGTGCCATTCCTCGGCGGCGTAGCCGGTGACGAAGGACGGCGGCTCCGGACAGGTCTCGGGGACCAGCGGCTCCGGCTCATCCTTGTTGAGCCGCATTCGCCATTTGCAGGATGCTCCGGCGGGCGTCCGCTTTCTTTCGATCGAGCCTCTGATCGGACCCGTGGGCAGCCTTGATCTCACTGGCATCGACTGGGTCATCGTCGGCGGGGAAAGCGGTCCTGGCGCGCGACCAATGGAGCGCGAGTGGGTTCGTGAGGTGCGGGATCAGTGCCGCGGCAGCAAGGTGGCCTTCTTCTTCAAGCAGTGGGGCGGGATACGACCCAAGTCGGGCGGACGCAAGCTCGACGGTCGGGAGTGGAGCCAATTTCCCGAGATCAGACCGGCATACTCGGTGGCCGCAGAGTAACATGGTTTCCCTCGAAGATTATGCTGGGCGCGAGCAGGCGTACGTCAAACATGTCCTGCTGGAGAGCTATCTCGAGCGATTGGTGCACAAAGTCGCGAGCCGTTATGACCATGTCGCGTATGTGGATGGTTTCGCGGGTCCTTGGCAAAGCGCCAATGAACGGTTCGAAGATACGTCGTTCGGCATTGCCTTGAATGCCTTGCGGCGCGCCAAGGCTACGTGGAAGCAGAACGGCCGCGACGTAAGGATGTCCGCGTTTTTGGTCGAGCAGGACAAGACGGCTTACGGCCGACTGGCGCAAGTGCCAGCACGATATCCCGACGTGACGATCAAGACCCGCTGTGCAGACTTCCTCGACGTCGTGCCTTCGATCCTGGCAGAAATCCCTTCGAGCGCGTTCGCCTTCTTCTTGATCGATCCAAAAGGCTGGCACGTTCCGCTGAAGACACTTTCGCCACTGCTCGCCCGTCTGAATTCTGAAGTAATCTTCAACTTCATGTTCGACTTCATCAACCGCGCTGCGGGTATCAACGAGCCGAAGGTCGTTGCGGGACTCGATGAGCTGATCCCGTTCGGCAACTGGCGGGCTGCTCTCGCGCAGGGCAGCCTTTCACCAGAGGGGCGCAACGAGATTCTGGTCAATGCGTTTTCGGACAGTCTCCGCCAGATCGGCAACTATGGATACGTCGCCCAGACCGCCGTGCTACGCCCTACAAGAGATCGCCCGTTGTATTCCCTGCTGTACTGCACGCGCAGCAAAACGGGATTGAGGTGTTCCGACAGTGCCAGATCGCTGCTCTCGAAGAGCAGTCACGCACGCGCGCAGCAGTCAAGATCGGGCATGCGCAGACGACCAGCGGGCAGGGTGAAATTTTTCAGTCGCTGCACGAAATGGGACCGGATGACCTGCTCAGATATCTGCAGTCCGAGCGTGAAGCGGCTGCTCGGAGGATTTTGGAACTAACGCCAGCGCAACCAGGCACCATTCAGTACGATCAATTGTGGCCACAGATTCTGGCGCGGAGCGTTGTGACCAAGGTTGACGTGAACGAGATCGTCGCGAGGCTCCGCAAGGAAGAAGCTATCCATATTCCAGACTGGGAAAAACGGAGGCGTGTGCCGCAGGACGGCTATCGCTTGCAACGCACTGATAGCACCGGGGTGGTTGTGACCTGCCACTGAACTTTCATCCAGCAGCGGTTAGAGTCTCAGGGTTTTGTACGCCAAGTGGCGCGGGTGGAGCAACGGACGA